>JASLKQ010000005.1 GCA_030747505.1 Verrucomicrobiota bacterium
GGGTGCTGCTCCAGGTACTGGCGCGGGTGCAGGTGCTGCTCCAGGTACTGGCGCGGGTGCAGGTGCTGCTCCAGGTACTGGCGCGGGTGCAGGTGCTGCTCCAGGCACTGGCGCGGGTGCAGGTGCTGCTCCAGGTACCGGCGCGGGTGCAGGTGCTGCTCCAGGTACCGGCGCAGGTGCGGGCGCAGGTGCTCGTTGAGTTTCAGGCGCAGGAGCTGCTCCGCCCGGTGCAGGAGCCCCACCACCTTTACCAGGTAAGCTAATGCGAATGGTTTGCTTAGCATCTGGTTTTGGCGGAAGCCCTATCCGCACGGTAGCTTTCTTCTGTGTAGGCGGAGCTGTAGCCGGTGCTCCGCCGGCAGGTGGAGCAGCTCCCGCAGGTGGTTGTGGTGCAGGCGGTGCAGACATATGTAAAACTATGAAAACGGGTGACCAAAAAGCCACCAACTCCCTAAAACCAATCTAACACAGTTCATATCCCGAGCAAGGCTAATCAATTTAAGGCACCTAACAAAATAATGAAATTAGTTTGTATATTGTCGAATTCCACTCAATCGGCTAAAGTCTATTGGTTGTGTAAAATGAGAGTTTTAGCCGCCATTTTTCTTATGAGTTGCGTGGTCGAATTGCACGGCAACCCTATCCTTTTTGAACGAGATATCCGGCCAGTGCTCAAGGCTCATTGTTTTCATTGCCACGGCGAAGACGGAAGGGAGCGGGGAGACCTTGATGTTCGACTGGCAAGGCTGCTTCTCGAAGGCGGTGAACATGGACCGGCGGTGGTAAAAGGCAAGCCCGAGAAGAGCCCTCTATTCAAAATGGTTAATTCCGGCAAGATGCCCAAGGAGCAAACCAAACTGCCAGCCGAAGAGATTGCGCTGATCCGTGAGTGGATTGCCCAAGGCGCAAAGACTGCGCGGCCTGAGCCAGAGGACCCCGATGCAGTGCTTATCACCGAGGAGGAACGCAACTTCTGGGCATTTAAACCGATTCAAGAACCCAAAGTGCCCGAGGATGCCGAAAACCCAGTCGATGCCTTCCTGCTGCAACAACTGCGAGAGGAGGGGTTACAGTTTTCTAAGAAAGCAGATAAACGCACATTGATTCGACGTGTCACGTTCAACCTCATCGGTTTTCCACCCACACCAAAGGAAATCAAAAACTTTGTAGAGGACAAATCACCTGACGCCTACGAGAAACTTATTGACCGGCTGCTCGACTCACCGCACTACGGCGAACGCTGGGGACGGCACTGGCTAGATATCGCAGGATACGCCGATTCCGAAGGCTATAACGAAAAGGACACTGAGCGCGGCTGGGCCTGGCGTTATCGCGATTATGTCATCAACGCTTTCAATCAGGATATCCCGTGGAATCAATTTATCACCGAGCAACTGGCCGGTGATGAACTGGTGAAGCCACCGTACAAAGATTTGAAATCTGAGCAAATTGACCAGCTTACCGCCACGGGCTTTCTACGCATGGCTCCTGATGGCACCGGGTCAGTCAATAACGATGAGGCTCGCAATCATGTTATCGCTGAAACGTTAAAAGTGATCTCTAGTTCCCTTATGGGATTCACCGTCGGTTGTGCACAATGCCATGATCATCGGTACGACCCCATCCCACAAAGGGACTACTACAAACTGCGTGCCATCTTCGAGCCGAGCCTCAATCCCAAGCGCTGGCGCGTGCCAAACACCAGACGCGTAACACTCTTCACCGATACCGACCGTGCCAAGTCTGCGGAGATTGAATCTGAGGCCAAAAAGATCGATGCCGAGCGCAAAAAAAAGATCGATTTCTTTATCGAGCGTACACTCACATGGAAACTTGAGGCAGTGCCCGAAAAGGATCGAAAAGAACTCCGTGAAGCCTACCGTGCCCCCAAACGCAACGACATTCAGAATGCTATACTGAAAAAGTATCCGAGTGTTAGGCAGATCAGTTCAGGTTCACTTTATTTATATGACCGCGAGTACAACGCCGAGATCAGCAAGCTCAATACCGAGCGTAAGAAATTTTCCAACAAAAAGGATGATGAACAGGCTGCAGCCGAACTCAAGCGCATCGACGAGCGCATCCAATTCTTCAAGGATGCCCTTAGCAAAAAAGTGCTTGATGATATGGCTAAAAAGGCCAGCGATATCCGTGCCACCAAGCCTGAGGAGCCATTCATACGTGCGCTCACCGAACCGGTCGGCACGCCACCGGTCACTCATGTGTTTTTTAGAGGCAATTTCGACCAACCCAAGGACGCCGTCAAACCTGCTGGCCTGTCCGTGATCTCAGCTCCTACTATTAACGAAAACAACCCCACCCTCCCCTCCACCGGCCGGCGAACAGCCTTTGCTGCTCACCTCACGAACAACAAACACCCGCTTACCGCGCGCGTTTTGGTAAACCGCTTTTGGCTACATCACTTCGGCCGCGGTATTGTCGACACCCCTGATAATTTTGGGAAGCTTGGCGAACTACCAAGTCATCCCGAATTACTTGATTGGCTAGCAAATGATTTCATGAGAAACGGATGGAAGCTTAAACGTCTTCATAAGCTCATCATGACCAGTCAAGCTTATCAACAGGTTTCCTTCAGAAACAAAAACCAGGACGCAATTGACCCGGACAACCGACTCCTTGGCAGGATGAACATCCGCCGCATGGAAGCTGAGACAATACGAGATGCAGTCCTTTCACTAAGTGGCAATATAAATCTGAAATTGCACGGCAAGCCTATTCCTGTAACCGAAAATGATGAAGGGCAAGTCATCATAGGAGTAAACACAACCGATAGTGCAAATCGGCCAACCGGAAAGCAAGTTGATATGGAAGGCGAGCAATACCGAAGAAGCATTTATGTTCAAGTTCGCCGGTCTCTTCAGCTATCCTTTCTTGATGCCTTTGATGCGCCAACTATGGAACCCAACTGCGCCAAGCGCCCCGTTTCCACCGTGGCCCCACAGGCGCTGATCTTTATGAACAACGCCTTTGTCCTCGACCAATCCCGCGCCATGGCAGAAAAGCTGCAAGCATTGGCAAAAGATAATCTGGACGACCAACTCACCATGGGCTGGGAACACACCTTCGGCTACCCCGCCACTCCTGAACAACTTTCCCAATCGCGCGAATTCATCCATCGCCAAACCGCCCTCTTCAAGGAGCGCAAAGATAAATCTCCCCAACTCACCGCTCTGGCCAATTACTGCCAGGCTTTGATGAGCTCTAATCGTTTTGTGTATGTCTATTGACAATTACATTTCAAGATCTACTCGAAGACATTTCCTCGCGCAGAACGCAATGGGGATAGGCAGCCTTGCCTTAACCTGGATCTTGAGGCGTGAGGGTTTGCTGGCGAGCCCCGTTAAACCGGATCTTGAGCAAGCGTCACACAGTTTGATGCCAAAAAAACCACATCACCAATCACGGGCTCAGGCAATGGTTTCATTTTTTATGCAGGGGGGACCGAGCCAAATGGATTTGTGCGACCCAAAGCCGATGCTTAACAGATGGGCTGGAAAAGATTTCCCGGAAAAGATCAAGTATGACAATGCAGCACAAGCCAGCAGCAAAGTCATGCCCAGTGCATGGGCGTTTAAGAAACATGGCCAAAGCGGAATGGACTTTTCATCATTGCTACCGGGCTTCAGTGAAATTGCTGATGACATCTGCCTGATTCGCAGCATGCACACTGGCGTTAACAATCACGGTCAATCCATTCATGCACTTAACAGTGGCCGAACCATTGATGGACGACCGGCTCTGGGAAGTTGGCTTAGTTATGGACTCGGAAGCGAAAACCAAAATTTGCCCGCCTATATGGTGCTCCGTGACCCGTCTAGCTTACCTGTGTTGGGAACATTTAATTGGTCAGCCGGCTGGCTGCCCAGTCTGTACCAGGGAACCATGGTGCGTGCAAAGAAACCGCGCATTCTAAATCTAACTTCTCCATCTCATCTCCAGGGTAAGCCACAGAAAAATTATCTAAGCTTTCTGAGAGAATTAAACAAACAAGCCGTGAATTCCGGTGAGGCAGACTTGGAAGCGCGTATCGCCAGCTTCGAACTAGCAGCTCGAATGCAAACAACCGCCGCAGATATAATGGACGTTTCAGGCGAAAGTGAGGCGACCAAGAAACTTTATGGTCTGGATGTGGAGGAAACCAAGGAGTTTGGCACGCGCTGTCTTATAGCCAGAAGACTTATTGAGCGGGGGGTACGTTTTGTCCAAGTCTTCACTAGAAATCAATATTGGGATCACCATGGTAATATTAAAAATTCACTGCCCACTTCCTGTAGAAAAGTCGATCGACCCATTGCCGCTTTAGTGAAGGACTTGAAAAGTCGCGGGCTACTCGAAAGCACCGTTGTTCACTGGGGAGGTGAGATGGGGCGCCTACCAGTCGTACAAAATGAAAAAAGCCCCGGCCGTGACCATAATACATATGGATTTTCCATGTGGCTGGCAGGAGGAGGCTTCAAACCAGGTCATATCCATGGGGCCACCGACGAATGGGGTCACCGCGCAGTCGAAGGCACTGTGAATCATTATGATTATCACGCTACCCTTCTTCACCTATTTGGCCTTGATCACAAAAAATTAACTTTTAAGCGCGCAGGGCAAGAGAAAACGTTAACCGACGGCCAAAAAGCGCATGTGGTAAAAGAGATTTTGGCATGAAGGACCTTTTCGGCCTCCATAACCGTCGCCAGTTCCTCACCCGTAACTCCATGGGTATCGGTGGTCTTGCGCTGGCTTGGATCTTGCAACGCGAAAAATTGCTAGCTACTCCAAAGGAAATTCCTCGTGGCCAGCGGCGGTTTGACTTGAAACCCAAGCAACCGCACTTCGAACCCCGCGCCAAGGCGATGATTTCCCTTTTCATGCATGGCGGCCCAAGTCACATGGATCTCACCGATCCCAAGCCTGAGTTACAGCGCTGCAACGGCATGGACTATGGCGGCAGTGTCCAGTATAGCTTCGCCAACGAGGCCAGCCGCAAACTCTTGGGAAGCCCTTGGGAATTTAAGAAACATGGTCAATGCGGAATGGACTTTTCAGAACTCCTGCCCCAAACCGCAAAAATTGCTGATGAACTTTGCATGATTCGCAGCATGCACACTGGACACAACGGCCATGAAGTTTCCATCCGATACATTAATGCAGGCATCCCTGGCATAACAGGTCGACCGAGCCTCGGTGCCTGGCTAACCTACGGTCTAGGCAGCGAAAACGATGAACTGCCGGCGTACATGGTTTTGAAAGACCCTGGCGGCAGCCCAGTAGATGGTAATCATAATTGGAGCAATGGCTGGCTCCCCAGCCTTTATCAGGGAACTGTATTGCGAGCCAAAGAGCCCCGAATCTTCAATCTGGATGCCCCAGATTATCTTCGTGGAAAGCCACAGGAGAATTACTTGAACTTTTTGGGAGCCATCAATTCGTCTCTGATTAACCAACATCCGCAAGATGAAGCCCTTGAATCCCGTATTGCCAGCTTTGAGCTGGCTGCCCGTATGCAAACATCTGCCAAGGAAGTGCTCGATGTCAGCGACGAAAGTGAGGCCACCAAGAAGCTCTACGGCATCGATCAAGATGAGACCAAGGAATACGGCACCCGCTGCCTGATCGCGCGCCGGCTCGTTGAACGAGGCGTGCGTTTTGTGCAGCTCTTCCTAAACGGCCAACCGTGGGACAACCATGAGAATATTCACAACGCCCTGCCATCCATCTGCCGCCGCACTGACCAGCCGGCCGCTGCTCTGGTGACAGACTTAAAGCAACGAGGGCTCCTTGAGAGCACCGTGGTCCATTGGGGCGGCGAGATCGGCCGATTACCGGTAGTACAATCACGCAGCAAACCCGGGCGCGACCACAATGGACAGGGCTTTAGCACTTGGATGGCCGGTGGCGGGTTCAAACGGGGAATTGTCTATGGCGAAACAGACGAGGTCGGCCACCGCGCCGCGGTCGGCAAGGTCACTGCCAGCGACTATCAGGCTACCCTACTCCACCAGTTTGGTCTCAACCACAATGAGCTGATCTACCACCACGGCGGAAAATCCCAGAAGCTCACCAACGATCGGCCCGCCCGCGTGGTAAAGGAAATCCTGGCCTAGTTAAGTTACATCCGGATGCCGGAAAAAACCGTCACCTCCGAGCCTTCAGCCAACACGACCGCATCGGGTTCATCAGCCAACGCCTCGGCCCACTGGGACCCATAGAGTGACTCCACATCCAAGTCAAAGCGCGCCAATTGCGCCGGGCGCGTGCGCCAGATGGGATGGGTCACTTCGTACTCCATGGTGTGGCCACCGGACTGCCGATTGTAGCCCCAGTAGTGCTCAATCAAAAATGTCTCACGCGATTTCTCAGCCGGCTCACGCCAATCACCCGCGGGCCGGGCGGCCATCCCCTGCCATTGACCCGCCTGTTGCAGTTCGTATTGCGTATTTTCCTCGTTCACCTCTCCCCTCATGGGCAGTGTCTTGTAGGGCTCGTTGTAGACCGTGCGCGCCACCCACTCGACAATGCGGCGCGGTGTCAGCTCACAAATAAAGACCACCCCCCGGCGAACCTCACCCTCCATCTCGCGTCGCACATAAAAGCGCAGGTTGATCTCCGGAAAATCCCGATGCCCCACCGCCGGCAAGCCCTTCACCGCCAAATCCAAAAACCGGAATCCCACAAGGCTCACATAACAATCCCCCTTCCACGGGTCCAGTTCGGTCCCCTCCGGCACATGCGGCTGTAACAACGACCGATCCACGCGCCAATTAAGCATCAAAAGATCGCGCCATGCAGCAGTGATAAAGGGCTTCGCCATGACTGGAGTTTAGCATACGCCTCCTCCCCACCCAAAATGTTTGGAACATTTGGTCTGTCACCGCGAAAAAAGAATCCCTTGTGAATCCTCCAATCGCCAGTCGCCCGGTTTTACCGTCAACCGGATGCCTCCCAACTTGCGCACACTGAAAACCTGTGCCCCGCTTGATTGCAATTGCTCGAGCCAATCAGCCGAAGCCCGTTCAGTCACAGGAAAATTACAATCGTGAACCAGAATTGCCTTGGGTTGGATTAGCCTCAATATCCCCAAGCCCAAGGTTGAACTCCGATCCGGGACTGAAACCACCAGTACATCCGCACGCAAATCTGCATTGCGTTTGATTAATGTCTGTCGCCCATCTCTACCCAAGTCCGACATTAATATAACCCGTACTCCGTGGAATTCTCCAGCCAGCACCAAGGCATCATCTGAACTCCGTGAGAAATCCTCTCCAAGAGCAGGATGTAATACTTTCCAAGGACCACTCCAACTGCATAAAACACTGCCAGTATCAGAGCCGGCTGATTCACCCATAAAATCTATCAATAAGGATGAAGTTGGCAAGCTGCCTGAATTTGCATAAATTGTGCAGGTGCTCAAACTAGGTGTAAATATTGACCACGTGGCAACTTTGCGCGAAGCGCGCTATCGCGGGCAAAAATACGGGGAGCCTTGTCCTGTGGAAGCAGCATTAACCTGTGAAGCAGCCGGTGCCCATGGAATCACAGCGCACTTGCGCGAGGATCGGCGACACATCCAAGACGCGGACGTCAGGGCCTTGCGCAGGCAAATCTCCACCCGCCTGAATTTTGAAATGGCCATTGCCCCAGAGATTGTCCGGTTCGCCTTAAAAATTAAGCCAGATATCGTTTGCCTGGTCCCTGAGAAACGTCAGGAAATCACCACCGAAGGAGGACTAGAGGTAGCCAAGCAATTGACTGCCATAAAGCGAGTTTGCTCTCGAATGAGCAAGGCCAGCATAGCGGTGAGTCTATTCATCAACCCCGACGTGACCCAAATTGAAGCGGCTGCAAAAACTGGAGCGCAATTCATCGAACTACACACCGGCTCATATGCAGAACACTATAGCAATGCCCGATTACGAAAACGAGAACTCAACCGCCTAATTGTCGCCGCAACACATGCCCATTCACTGGGATTACGAGTAAATGCAGGACACGGTTTGGATTACAATAATCTATCCACCCTGCACGTGGTGCCATACCTGGAAGAACTCAACATCGGCCACAGTATCATCAGTCGATCTACACAAATTGGCCTAACCAAAGCCGTCAAGGAGATGCTTGGACTAATGAAAGGATATCGATCCTAAATGATAATCGGCACAGGCATTGACATCATTGATGTTAAACGCATTGACCAAGCACACGAGCGATGGGGCGATAAGTTTCTCCGTAAGTTTCTTTGCGCTGAAGAAATCGAATATTGCCTAAGGCAAAGCAATCCTGCTCTCAGCATTGCCGCCCGGTTTGCCGGAAAGGAAGCCATCAGCAAGGCCTTTGGAACCGGAATTGGAGGAAAGTTAAACTGGCATGATATTGAAATCGCCCACCAGGAACATGGTCGGCCCATCGCACGATTACACGGCAAGGCTGACGGGCTTTTTTCTGAACTTGGAGGCAGAAACGTCCATATCAGCCTCAGCCATAATGGAGGACAGGCTGCAGCCTTGGCGGTGCTCGAGGCCTGATTCAGGCTTCATGGAGAGCCTCAATGACTTGCCGAATCATGGACTCAACAAACTGTTGGCGAGGCTTATCCTCAATTTTTAAGCCCTTCTCATCCACAAGATAAAAACTGTCTGATACCCCCCCTTTTGCCGTGTTAATGCGCGCAAGCTCTATGGACAAACCAAGTGTGTTAAGCGTATGGGTTACCGCATAAAGAAGCCCGATATGATCCTCCGCCTCCAAATCAAGAACCGTAAATTCATCACTGGCTCGGTTATCAAAAAATATACGGGTAGCAATGCGCTCACCACTTAACGAGGTATATTCCACCGCAGATTCAGGGAGTTCTGCAAAATCGAGGTCAAGATCTGTTTCTGATTTTAAGGCCTCTTCCAACCGTTCAGAAAAAATCTTTCGCAATCCCGAGTCGGGCAAACCACCCGTCCTGGCATCAGTAAGCAAAAAACGGTCAATTATAATCGAATCTTCACGAGTAAAGATCTGCGCACTCAGGATGTTAAACCCGCACTCGGCAAACACCCCCGTTACCCGACTGAACAACCCCGGGCGGTCCCAGGTGCATACACCCACGCTCGAACAGCCTCGGTTCAAGTCCTTTTCCCAGACAATCGCCGGCTTTAGCATGCGGTCATCATATAAAATCTGTTGCTCAAAGAACTCGTGCACCAACTCGATATCCCCCGCAATTTCATCGGCGGGCAATGCTCTAAAGTAACGCGCGGGAAGATTGTTAAAATGCGCTTCAACTTCCTCTGGGGGAACCTTTCCCCCAAGAACCTTAATGGCCTCAGATTCGATCTCATCGCGCTGCCGCTCTTCCACCCGGACTGCTTCAGGGTCCCTACGGAAAAACGCGTGACTCTTCCAATACAACGTCCACTGCGTTGTTTCCTTGAAACCGTTCCATAAATTGTCAGCTGTTCCCAGTGAATCGGCCAGAGTATGAAGCATAAGAAGGTTGAGGTTTTCTTCAGTCTCTAGAGTTTCAGAAAATTGCTTTACCACCAACGGATCCTCCAAATCACGCCTTTGTGCAACCTGCACCATCAAAAGGTGATGACGAATCACCAATAGCAAGCTCTCTGTAGCAGCTTCATCCAATTCCAAACGATCAGCTATATGATCAGCCACCCGTTCACTCTCCCTCTCATGATGATCACTCTCAAATCCTTTACCTGCATCGTGCAGTAAAAGAGCCAAATACAGAACTGAAGGTCGAGCTATCTCTTCAAAGACTTCGCGGTATTTCTCATAAGCATCCCATTTCCCATCCCATAATCCATCAAGCTTCTCTATGCACACGAGCGTATGTTCATCAACGGTGTACTGATGGAAAAATTCGTGCTGCACCAGACAGGTGAGCCGGCCGAATTCAGGAAGGTATCTTCCCAGAATATCCAATTCATGCATCCGGCGCAAAACATGACCTACTGCCCCCGGTTGATTTATTATTTCAAGAAACGTCTCGTGCACATCTGAATCCGTGCGCAGTTTCCTGTCCATCATCCAAGCATTGTCACGGATTAGTTGCGCCAGATTTGGGTGCAAACGCACACTATGACGCTGCATAAGAAGGAATACCCGCATAAGCTTGCGAGGCTGGTCCTTAAATACCCCGCGCCTAACATAATTTATCTCACCATCAATAATCTGAAACCCATCGATCACCTGCTCCCGACCTCCCTTCACCCAACGCCCAATCGCCTGCTGCCATCTTGGTCGAGGGATAATGGCTAGTCTCATTTCGATGGATCGCACAATCAAATCGATATTTCTTGCGTGGCGATAATAATCTCCCATAAACGCCTCCAGCCGTTTGGCAGGGGAACGATTCGTATAACCCAGACGCCAGGCGACCTTGGGCTGCACTGCCTTAGTCAGAGCATCCACAGGTCGCCCAAGCTGGTAGTGGAGTTCATTTCGGGAACGTAAAAGAAACGAATAAGCTGCCTCCAATTTCTCCGCATCGGCTTTACTGATCTGTTTTTCTGTCTCCAGATCCTCAACAAAATGCAGGCCACATTTGAAATGCATCATCCATCGAAGGTTTTGGTAATCACGCAGCCCACCACAACCATTCTTGATATTTGGCTCCTGCAAGGTCGCCGCCCCTCCAAATTTTCCACGACGAGCAGCCTGATCCTCAATTCGCATGGAGATATACTTTTCAACTGAAGGTTTAACGCATTTTGCATAAACCTCTTTTTCCATCTTGGAGAATAAAGCCTCATCACCAACCACCAGTCTTGCCTCGATAAGAGCTGTCTTGGACTGCATATCTTTATTCGCCTCATCCACACAATCACGGACCCGTCGCACCGAATGACCAATCTTAAGCCCCAAATCCCAGAGCATATACAGAACCGTATCGATCACACTTTGTAAGTACACATCCGGCTTGGATCCACTCAATAAGCGATCTTCACAAAGAAACTGAATATCAATATCACTGTGTGGGTTGAGTTCAGCCCGCCCATACCCACCCAGAGCAACCACTGCCATGGCTGGCTGGTTCCCATCAGTCCCTTTTACCGCAATTCGAGCCGCTGCTTCAAAGAGATTAAGAATGAGGGCATCCATGAGAGCTGCACGGGCACGACATACTTCACGCCCAAGCCCACCTTCTCGGTGTAATTTTTTAAGGAGATTCTCTTCGTTCTTGAGATAACGCTTGAACAGCGGCAATTCATCTGAAGGCAGGACATCCTCCGGCAAAGTCAGTTGCTCGGCTGCACGCCTCTGAATCTCTTTCACTACCGATCCCACATCACGTGGTTACCGTAAAATGAGCTTGATCAAAAGCCAAATAAGCCGTGCTTGCCTGTTTCCCCCATCGAACCCTAACGTGGTGTGTGCATCCGGTGGCTTTTGACATCAGCGGACTCACCGTTCATTGGTACGGTATCCTTCTGGCAACAGGTTTTATGGTCGGCATGTGGACAGCCGGCAGACGAGGCATGAAGATCGGCCTCAGCCCTGAAGATATATCCAACCTGATGTTGTGGATATTTATCGGCGGCATAGCAGGGGCCAAGTTACTTTATGTAGCCAATCACTGGAATGGAGAAGAGCCCCTCAAGGACCTCATCCTGCAACGTTCAGGCATGGTATTTCATGGAGCATTGTTTGGAACCGCTATTGCTGTGTGGCTTTTTACCCGTAAAACCAAAATGCCACTCTGGGCCACATTGGACACACTCGCCCCTAGCTTTGCTCTGGGCCATGCCTTTGGGCGCATCGGCTGTTTCATGACCGGGTGCTGTTATGGTCGAGTTTGTGATCTGCCGTGGGCAGTCCAATTCCCCCAGAGCCATAGCACACACCCCTCCCACGTTCACCCTACTCAGCTTTATGAGAGCCTGCTGAATCTTGCCTTGTATGGCACCTTGGCATGGCTATTTAGAAACCGTAAATTCAACGGCCAGATATTTGCCTCCTACCTCATCGGCTATGCTCTCCTGCGTTTCGGAATGGAATTTCTACGGGCTGATGGTCGGGGGCATCTATGGTTCGGCGAGCTTACCTCCGGCCAGGGAATCAGTATAATCTTAATAATCGGAGGAGTGATGATTTGGCGATTTCTATCAGATCGAGAGAAACTTTCCATGGAAGCACCTGAATGAACCGCCATGAAACCCTGCGGGTGGAAACTTCACAACCCAAAGTACGGTTGGATAAGTTCCTGCAAAAAAAATTTCCGGATATCTCACGTGGAGCATTTCAACGCATGATTCAGGGTGGCAATATACTCATAGATGGGAAACCCGTCAAAAGCACTCACCACCCCAAGCCTGGCGAAAAAATTGCAATCACTTGGCCAATTGCGGAACCAGCTAAAGCTCAAGCTGAGGATATCCCATTGAAAATCCTATTCGAGGACGAGTGCCTACTGGTGATCAACAAACCTCCGGGAATCGTCGTGCACCCTGCTGCAGGACACGCACAAGGCACTCTGGTTAATGCCTTGCTCCATCATTGTGCCGGGCAACTCAGTGGTGTGGGCGGAGTGGCCCGCCCGGGCATTGTTCATCGACTGGACAAGGATACCAGCGGATGCCTGGTGGTGGCCAAAAATGACTCGGCACATTTGGAGCTTTCGACCCAGTTTACCCAACGCAAAGTCACCAAGGTTTATCAGGCTTTGGTGTGTGGACAACCGCAAAAGAATCAGACAATCGTGAAGGCCCCCATTGCACGTCATCCCATTCACCGTAAAAAAATGGCGATTGTGAAAGGCGGACGCACCTCACATACCGATTTTGACACCCTGAAACTCCTGAATCAATCAGCCCACGTTGAAGCTAAATTGCATACCGGAAGAACCCACCAGATCCGTGTGCATCTCCAACATCTGGGAACCCCGCTGATTGGTGATAAAATCTACGGAGGAAGAGCAGCGCGGGTGTTTTCCCAATCCACTGGCTACAAAGCCACAAGACAAATGCTCCATGCTTCTGAATTAGGATTCACCCATCCCACTTCTGGGAAACCCATCCTTGCAAAAGCCCCATTACCTGCAGATTTTATCGATGCACTGGATTATCTCCATATTCGCTGAAAATGGGTTGATTTACCGTTTTTCTCCTTTCACAGCATAACCCCCTGCGCTATTCTCCGCGGCCCGTTTATGGCGAAACTTACCGTTAACGAACTGGATTTACAGGGTAAACGCGTCCTTACCCGTGTGGACTACAATGTCCCCATGGCCGAAAGCGATGGGGTGATGGTCATCAATGATGACACACGAATACGAGCCACCCTACCAACCCTGAGGGCCATGATTGAAAAAGGGGCCAAGGTTGTTCTCTGCGCACACCTCGGTCGCCCCAAGGGTGAACGTGTGGACTCCATGAGCCTGCGCCCGGTCGCTCAAAAGCTTTCTGAACTGATCAACCAGCCCGTAGCCTTTTGTGATCAATGTGTAGGAGACAAAGTCACCGACGCTGTTTCCCAACTCAAGGACGGAAATATCCTCCTACTGGAAAACGTCCGTTATCATGCCGAAGAAGAAGCCAACGACACTGCCTTTTCCGAGAAACTTGCGGCGAATGCAGACATATATGTGAATGACGCATTCGGAGCAGCGCACCGTTCTCATGCCTCGACTGCCGGCGCAGCTCGCGTTGTTACAGAACGAGGAGGCCAGTGCGCCGCCGGTCTGTTAATGGAGCGTGAGCTAAAATTTTTGGGCGAGGAATTGGAGTCTCCGAAAAGTCCCTTTGTCGTGATCCTTGGGGGAGCCAAAGTTTCAGACAAGATCAAGGTGATTGATAGACTTCTGGAAAAGGCTGACACGATCATTATCGGAGGAGCGATGGCCTACACCTTCAAACTGGCAAAAGGATTGCAGGTCGGGAAATCACTGGTGGAACCGGACAAGGTTGACGTCGCTCAGGCAGCACTCGAAAAGGCAAAGGAACGAAACGTCCAGTTTCTAATTCCGACTGACAATGTTGTAGCCGAACCGACCCAGATCGATGGCAAGTTTGCCTTTGGTGATTACCGAATAAACGATAACGAAAACATCCCCGATGACATGGAAGGGGTAGACATTGGCCCCAAGTCCGCTGAAGCCTTTGGCGTGGTCATCAAAGGAGCCAAGACAATCCTGTGGAACGGCCCTATGGGAATCTTCGAAGATTCCCGTTTTGCTGAAGGCACCTACAACGTGGCCAAGGCGGTTTGTGAGGCAACGGCCAATGGGGCTATCAGTATCATCGGAGGGGGTGATAGTGTGAAGGCTTTAAATAATGCCGGCCTTGGAGACCAGACCACCTTTATGAGCACCGGCGGAGGTGCCAGCCTGGAATTTCTCGAAGGCAATGAACTCCCTGGCGTAACTGCCCTTACTGACAAATAATTTTGCATGAATAAAGAACGTAAACTGATTGTTGCCGGTAACTGGAAAATGAATAAAACCGTTACCGAAGCGACTGCACTGGTAGAATCGCTGGATCGGGATTTAGGCACACAAACTGATGTCGACGTGGTGGTTTGCCCTCCCTTTACCGCGCTGGATGCAGTATCAGCAAAACTCAGGAATAGCCTGATAAAAGTTGGAGCCCAAAACATGAGCGAAAACGATTACGGCGCTTTTACCGGCGAAATTAATGCCGGAATGCTACGGGACTTACTCGTGCACTACGTCATTTTGGGCCATTCTGAACGCCGAGAGTACCAGCAGGAATCAGACGCCATGGTATGCAGTAAGACCAAGGCCGCTCTTGCAGCAGGATTAAAACCCATTGTCTGCGTGGGAGAATCCTTGGCTCAACGCGATGCCAACGAGACCGAGGCCGTTATCGGAGGGCAATTGCAAGGCAGTCTTGCAGGATTAGATGCCGAGCAAATGAAAGGCACTGTCATCGCCTATGAACCGGTTTGGGCAATTGGCACGGGAAAAACCGCCACCACAGAACAGGCCCAACAGGTGCATGCCTTTATCCGTCGAGAAATCAGCAAATCCCATGGCAATGAAATCGCCCAAACGATCCGGATTCAGTATGGCGGCAGTGTAAAACCAGATAACGCACGTGAACTTCTCTCTCAACCTGATGTGGACGGGGCTCTGGTTGGTGGGGCAAGCCTTGATGCCGGCAGCTTTTCTGATATTATCAACAACACACGAAACTAAACAAAAATTATGGATCTCCTGAATAAACTTCTCACTGTGATATTGTTTCTTAACTGCCTCTTTCTCATCCTCCTGGTTCTGGTGCAACTGCCCAAGAAAGAAGCCGGGTTGGGCACCGCCTTCGGTGGAGGAGCCACCGATGCCCTCTTTGGGGCCGGCGCAGGCAATGTGCTCACCAAACTTACCAAATGGAACGCCGTAATCTTTCTATTCTTGTGTTTGTTGCTATCTCTGGACTTCATGCGCCCGAAGGATTTGAGTGAGACACTGGGGCAAAATACACCAACTGTTAATACCAAAACCCCGCCAAAAAATCCGACTGGAGTACCTGCCCTGCCCGAAACAGGACTTCCAGCCAATCCGCCCACGCCCTCGGACTCGAATCGAACGCAATAAAATCCGACAATCCCAATCTGCAAGATAGCAAAGAAGGCTAACGGTTTCCTGATATCCTTTCCTGAATGAACTCCACGTTGTCTCTGGGGATAGCGTCAATCAACCTGCGCGTGTAATCCTCTTTGGGTTGCGAATAGATTTCCTCTGAATCTCCCAACTCTACAATTTTTCCACCCTCCATTACCGCCATGGAGTCGGCCATAAATTTTACCACGCTTAAATCATGGCTGATAAAAATGTAGGTCAGTCCACGTCGGCGCTGGAGCTGTTTAAGTAAGTTCAGTACCTGCGCCTGCACCGATACATCCATGGCACTGACAGCCTCATCACAAACGATGAATTCGGGCTCTAAAGCCAAAGCGCGAGCCACACAAATACGCTGGCGTTGACCCCCTGAAAACTCATGGGGATATCGCCTCAGAAAGTGAGACTCCAACCCCACTTCCTCCAGCAGTGAGACAACACGATCTTTCCGGTCTTTTGCCGTTCCAATCTTATGCACTGCCATTGGCTCAGAGAGCGTCTGCTCTATGGTAAGCCTTGGATTTAACGAAGAATACGGATCCTGAAAGATGATCTGCATCCGTTTTCGGTAAGGCAACATTGCTTTTGGTTCAGCCCCTGCAATTTCGTCGCCTGCAAACTTCACCCTTCCGCTGGTAGGTTTAACCAAATTCAATATCGCCCTGCCTGTGGTTGTCTTTCCACATCCTGATTCTCCCACCAGCCCCAAGGTGCTCCCACGTGGCACCGAAAAACTGATCCCATCAACCGCCTTTACCCAACCTTCAGAACCGGAGAAAAACCTTTGGCGCACCGGGAAATGAACACGGAGATCTTTGACTTCGAGAAGCACATCCGAGTGGTCAATATTGGGCATTGTAATCTGCTGCATATCTTTGATGCACGTATCCGCATCAGGTCTCTCCTTTAACTCCAACTGGCCGTCCTTCTCATATTCCTCCAGAAAATCAGAAACCGTAGGAAGCACTTTGAAGGTCGATTCAAGCCGAGGACGACAAGCCAAAAGCCCCTTGGTATATGGATGGTGCGGATTATCAAAAATTTGCAATACCTCCCCCTGCTCCACAATCTTTCCCCGATACATAACCGCAACCTGATTGGCTAATTCAGCTATCACCCCCAAGTCATGCGTAATAAAAATCACTGACACGCCGAGGTCATCCTGAAGTTCCTGTAACAACCGTAAAATCTGTGCCTGCACCGTCACGTCCAAAGCTGTCGTTGGCTCGTCAGCAATCAATACTTCTGGATCTGTAATCAATGCCATGGCAATCATTACCCGCTGCCGCATACCTCCGGAAAATTCATGAGGGTAGGAATGAATGCGTTTTTCTGCATCTGCGATACCTACTTTCTCCAGCATCTTGATTGCTCGATCCAACGCATTCTGGCGGGTGATATTGTCATGAATTATGAGAGGCTCAATGATTTGCTCGGACACCCGCAGGTAGGGATTGAGTGAAGTCATCGGATCTTGAAAAATCATCGCAATCCGTTTCCCTCGTAATGCCCGCAGTAATTGCTTGTCTGCAGCCAAGAGATCGGTGTCATCAAATCTAGCAGACCCACCTTCAATCTTCCCCGGAGGCTGGGGGATCAGCCCCATTAAAGAATGTACGGTTACCGATTTACCAGATCCTGATTCCCCGACAATACCCAACACTTTCCCTTGCTCCAGACTGAAGGAAATATCATCCACCGCCTTTACCACTCCATTTCGGGTATGGAAGTAAGTCTTTAGGTTATCGACTGTAAGATAAGACATGGTTAATCCTTTGACACTCGAACGTCCAATGCGTCCCTTAATCCATCACCCAAAAAATTCAGAGAAAACAGGGTTAAAGCCAGAACCATTCCCGGGAAAAGCATCAACCATGGAAACTCCTCCAAAACCTTGGAGCCATCTCGAATCAATAAGCCCCAGGAACTCATCGGCGGTTGAACCCCAAGCCCAAGAAAACTAAGAAACGCCTCCAACAACATCACCACCGGAATAGTCAGTGTAGTATATACAATTACCGGCCCCAGACAATTCGGGATAATATGACGTAATACAATTCGCCACTGGGGAATCCCCAAAGCAATCGCTGCCTCAACAAACTCCTGTTTTCGCAACGAAAGCACCTGCCCCCGAACAATCCGAGACATGGTGAGCCATTCCACTGCCCCAATAGCCAAAAACAGATTCCAAATATTACGGTCAAAGATAACGGTTAGAAGAATTACAAAAATGGTGAAGGGTAATGCGTAAAGAATATCAACAAACCGCATCATCAGATCATCCACCCGGCCTCCAAAAAACCCAGCCACTGCACCGAAGAGAACCCCGATGGTCAACGAGACTGCTGTCGCACAAAGGCCGACCATAAGCGAAATCCGCCCTCCATAAAGGATACGGGTGAAGAGGTCACGGCCCAATTCATCTGTCCCGAGTAAATGCCCGCGCGATTTCAACAAAATAAAATTAGCTCTCTCTGGGATTTCCTCAAGGGGATCGAACCCTTCAGAAGTAATGACCATTGCCATTAAGTTTGTATTCCCTGGAGCAGAAGCAACCCAAAGGGTACGTCCATAATCTTGGCCCTCAATAGTCCGGTGTAACTCGGTCGAATCAGCCGGCAAGACATCGATCTCCCCTTCATAGCCAGCTGCCAAAACCTGAGCACGTTGCTGTGTACAGGTACCATAAACCAGCTGCTGGGTATCCCATGTTAACTGTGGCCCGGTAGCCCCAAGCTCCAAATTTTGTGTTTCATACCTATAAGGCGAAATCCATGGAGCGCAGAGGGAAAGCAAACCCAAAGTCAATAAAACAGCTCCCCCAACAACTGCCATCCGGTTGCGACTCAACCGGATCCACGCATCCCTCCAGAGTGAACTGGAATTTTGGGCATTCATTTCACTCATGTGCCACGGAGTCGGGGATTGAGCCAAACCTGGATAATATCCACCAACAGATTCAGCAGGATAATTAAGGCCGCAAAGAAAAGTACTGTCCCCATCACCATCGTATAATCACGATTGAAGGCTGCCTCGACAAAGTGCCTCCCTAATCCGGGGATTTGAAAAATTGTCTCCACCACAAAAGAACCGGATATTAGACCCGCAACCGCCGGGCCCAGAAATGCCACAACCGGCATCAGCCCCCCTCGAAGTCCGTGCTTCAGTAAAACACGTGCTTCACTGGCTCCCTTTGCCCGGGCCGTCCGGATATAGTCCTGACTCATGACCTCCAGCATTCCTCCGCGCGTGAGACGTGCAACATAGGCGGCATAGACTCCTCCCAGAGTTAAAGCCGGCAAGACACGATCAGCCCATTGATCCCAGCCTGAGGCATTGAACCATTCCAATTTCAAAGAAAATACTAGGATCAAAATCGGCCCCATGACAAATGTTGGCACACAAATGCCGACCATAGCCAAAGTCATTGGAGTATAATCAAGAAAACTGTTGGGCCTAATGGAGGCAATCATCCCCGCTGTGAGTCCCAAACCCAACGCTACCAAAAGCGACCACAAACCCAATTCAGCTGAGACAGGAAAAGCTTTAACAATTACTTCATTAACAGTGCGGTTGGAGTGTTTGAAAGAGGGCCCCAAATCACCAACCATCAGTTTCCCGAGAAATTCCAGATATTGCGCAGATAACGGTTTATCCAATCCATAGTGCGCTTCCAATTGTTTTTTTATTTCCGGATCTTTAATCGGTTTTTCACGGTCAAAAGGTCCACCCGGAGTAAGCCGAAGCATAAAGAAAGTGATTGTGGCAATCACTAAAAGAACAGGAATGGCCTTAAGGAGCCTAAAGAAAATCAATTTCCACATTGGAATTGCCGAAGATTAATCACCCGGCTTAATGGAAACATGTTTGTATGGGTGATGGTTTAAAATGGTGGGATGCCAACCCTTTACCTTAGGGCTGGCCAAATACTTTGAAGTATAGTGATAAATCGGAATGATTGGCATTTCATCCAATAATATTTCCTCAGCCTTCCCGAATAGAGAAAAACGTTTTTGGGAATCTGACTCCTGACTGGCCGAAGCAATCAATTGATCAAATTTTTCGTTAGCAAAACCGGTGTAATTATTTCCACCGCCGGTGAGCCACATGTCCAAAAATGTATTGGGATCATTATAGTCACCAATCCAACCGGCCCGACTCACCTGATATTCCATCTTCTGTTGCGTATTCAGGTAGACCTTCCATTCCTCGTTGGTAAGCTCAATCTGGACTTTCAGATTGTTTTGCCACATTTGCTGGATCGCCTCTGCAATTCTCTGATGTGCTTCGGAAGTATTGTACAGTAATTTGAGTTTAGGAAATCCTTTCCCCTGTGGATACCCGGCTTCCGCCAATAACCGGGAAGCCCGGTCAGGATCAAAACTGATCTTCGGGCCTCCATTGTATGTATACCCACCGGTATCAGGCGGAGTAAAAAAAGTGGTTGGCTTATCTGCTCCGCGCAATACGTTGCGAACCAGGCTCTCACGATCTATGGCAAGCCCCAAAGCCTGCCTGACCTTCTTATTGTCCAATGGAGGCTCTGTTACGTTTAGTCGATAAAAATAAACTCCAAGGTAAGGATCAAGCCGCAAATCCTGCGGGTTCTTTTTACGGTATACATCAATCTTATTGAGTGGAATAGTGTTAGACACATGAATTTGGCCACTGCGAAAAGCCCGCTCCTCCACCTCCGCACTACTAATCGGCTTAAAGTTGATCTCTTTTAAACTAACCTTTGCTTTATCCCAATAGGTCGGACTTTTCTTCACCACAATCACGTCATTGACCTCCCATTTATCAAGAACAAAAGGCCCATTGCCGACAAAATTTCCCGGCCGGGTCCAGGGATTATTGGGTGAATCAACCGGTCCATATTTCTTTACCGTCGGAATATGAACCGGAAACCAGGAATAGTGGTTCAACAATGAAAGGAAATACGGAGTGGGCCCTGCTAGAGTAATCTTTAAAGTGTGTTCATCCACTGCCTCAAAGCCCACCCGGGAAAAATCTTTTATCTTACCGGCATTAAATTCCTTGGCATTCTTCACCACGTGCAACATGTAGGCATATTGGGAAGCCAGCTTGGGGGAGAGCATTCTCTTATAACTCAAAACAAAATCCTGAGCCGTAACCGTGTCCCCTGTGGACCATCGTGCATTCGAGCGCAAATGGAATGTCCACACCAACCCATCCTCACTATTCTCCCAACGCTCAGCTACCCCAGGAACCGGATGCAAGTCCTTCGGGTCCTCGCCAACCAATCCTTCAATTAAAGCAACCAGTACGTTGTGTTCGGGAACCCCGGTGACAACATGTGGATCCAAACCTTCAGGCTCTGCTCCATTCCCCAGATTGAGTATTTGCGGGTGAACTGAAGGATTATCGGATTTCTTGCTAGTGGATGATTTACCACACCCGAGCATAAGACAAACCAGAACAGGAACAATAAACCGGTGAAACATCGCTGGATCGTGAGTCAATCCAACCCCCTCGGGCAAGCCGATTTTACTGATTCGGAACACCACCCTCTGGCTGAGATAAAGGGATTTCCGGGAATTCGTCCTCCTTTAAACCGAACACCGTGCGTAGAGCTGCAACGATCGTTGGATCTTCGTCCTTGAGGTACTCAATCAGCCTCATGATCTTTAATTCCTCAAAAGTTGCCAAAGTCACTCGGTTCTCCGCAGCCCCCTTGAAGCGTGCTGTAAACAAACTATGCACCTCTTGGGCTTTGTCTAAATAGCCCGCAGCCTCCTCCTCTTCGCCTTTGGCCAAATGGGTGAAGTGCCTTATAAACAAGCCGGTAATGATGGCCACGGTCTTGTCTATTCCTCCGCGACTCACACCATCTTTCAGCCTAAAAAGGACGAATTTTTCTAGGTCATATTTTTTTGTTTCTGGATCATATCCCGTGTACCAAGTCATTCTATCGGGGTAATTTTCTAACGCCAGTTTGAGCCACTCCGTAGCTTCTTTTTCACGACCATAGTAATAATTCCATTCCACCACACGTTTGAGAAAATTCATGTGCGCCATTTCATAGGATTGCCCTGCTTGAGCAGAACGTTCATCTTGCGCACGCGTCACCATTTCCACATAAGCTAAATGCGTCCTGCCAGCCAGCTCCATATTCGGAATCACAGAACCCTTATTGTCAAAATAATCAGACGGGCTAATTGCACGGCCCGACGGGGTATTCAGTCTACCTCTTTCAAAGCAATACATCATTGACTGGAATACAATGCGCTCAAGCTTGCGTAAATCATTCTCCTTGGAAGGATTATGACCGCATCGTTTCAGCCCTAATTTAGCCCAGTAAAGAGAATGCACCTCCGGCAGTCTCCAGTCCAATGCATACACCACCGAACCGTCATTTTTTTCCACACGCCCGTACTGTTCATTCACAGCTTTCATCTCACGCGGATCGAGCTTGTACTCTTCCCGTAAACGTTGCACCCGGGTCGCCACCTCTTCATTGGGTGGATCAATTAATTCATCAAAGTTTGGCACACCACGCATGGCATTGGCTTGAGCTTCATCCTTCCATAACACTGCAGTCATCGCCTGCAACCACCGAAGCTTATAATAACGATGATGATCATCCATATTATGCCCCATCTTATGCTGAAAAATCCACCCCAACTCATGATATATGAGCGGTTCCTGCGGGTTATATTTTATCCCGTGATCCCGAAGCAAACTGATTCCCTCTGAAACATACTTCCACCTTGTCTCACGGTCGGGGTAGGTCACTGAAATATTATAGGCCATGTTCCATGCCCGGTTACGCCAAACCATGGAGACATGCGGCTGAAGTTGCGCCACCCACTCTGAAAGCTGCATTTGTTCCTGATATTTTTTCTGCAACTGCATTTCATTGGCCCGCAGCCAAAGGTAGGATGAGATTAGGCCGCGAAAACCACCCAGAGACTGCGTGACTAAGGCCAACATCGGTGGAGCATCCTGCAGTGGTTCAAGATAAGTGGGACTGAGCTCGCCACGTTGATCATTTAGACCACCTTGCAAAACAAAGAGGCCCCCTAGGCACAGAATCGCCACTACAACCAAGGTTATCTTGGGAGGCGTGTCCATCGTTGCACTGTGTTCTTCCCTGCTCATTTTGAAATATTTATCGCGTCTAAAATAAACCTACGGCGAATTCTGTACGCTATATAAGCTATTGGGACAAGGAAGTACGCAACCACGTTCATGGCCCATTCAGGCAACATAAGATGGGGCAGAAAATATGTCCTTAAAGCTAAAACTATGATTAATACCATCAAAAACCCCAATAGTTCTTTGCTTATCCAGGAATCTGACCCTCCTCCTCCCGATTCACTGGTTATCGCCAATTGGCGACTGGAAAGAATTACACTCCCCAAAACTCCCAAGACAGCTCCAGCAAGACCCCAAATGTAAGCATAAGCATAAAATAGTTCTTTCCAAGTAACACTCCGACCTTCTGTTAGTTTTTCAATCGGCGAATACTCCTTTATCGGTTTAATCAACCAGACTAAAATCTTGGATGCAGGCACAAGTACGGTATCAATTACGGACGTATCCCGTTTCCCATCGGTGTAAGTTTGCATAATTGTGCCTTCTTCCCCAACTTCCTCCACCAACCCTAAAACGCCGGCAATAACCAAAATACCTAAACAGGCAAAAGCAGACATGCCAAACGACATAAAGCTACCTGCAAATAAGCCCAGCGCTGCAAAAACTCCCAGCCAGGCAAAAACAATACCTAAGGCACGAAGATAATTAACCGCAAAGCCAGCTTCCTTATACAATAATTCAACCCCCTTTCCTCCTACCCGACCGCGCGAATCCAGATAAGGAACCTTCAAGCTAGCCCTCCCCCCGTTATAGAAAAAAATCGATATCAAACTATTGGTATCAAACATATTTATCCTCCCTCCTTCGTTCGAAGGAAGAGAAACAGGCATTGGAATCTCATGAAATGTTCTCGCATCAAACTGAACCGTATCCTGCACAACCTGCCCCTTTCCAGGGCCAAAACCAAACACAAAGGGATAAAGATCATCGTCATTGTAAGCTACTTGGGTATCTTCGAAATAAAATCTCATTGCAAATTCATCCAACTCATCAGGATTCCATCCGCGCGGTTTTTTAAACTGCAAGGAAAGCCCTTCGGCAACACCTAATATTTGCGAATACCCCAGAATTTCCTGCCGTATCTGGTTGGTGGCTGCAACTTTTTCATAACTATCAAGTTCTTGGATAATCTCACCGGGATTAACCCCCGACTCTTGCTGAGCCTCAATTTTCATCTGTAACAACTGTGCTTCACGTTTCGGCATATATCTTTTCATCATCTGTTCAACCCAAGTCTCCAAAGGGACACTTCTGGAGCTCAATGGACCATTCGTTTGTGTCTGATATAACTGCCTTCTTTCGACACTATTAATCATGGGAATACTGGCCCGCGCAATCAAGATTTTGTCTCTCAATTTCTTCTCTTCCAAACCCGCAAGTTTGTTACGCACAAGCCCTATGTCTACCAGGATTGGATTCCCCTCCTTATCCTCTTTGGGTCTCCCTGTTTTCGGATCGGATTCCACCTGAGCAATTCCTGAATTATAGGCCAACTGACGGATCTCATTTTCAGTCAAATCCTTAATTCTGTTCAAACCGTCCCGAGTCAGTTGATTCGCACGGTATTCCACCACGCCGTAAACCACGCCTCCGGCAAAAAGCAGCAATACAAAATTCATACTCATCACGCCAACCCATTTACCCAACCATATCTGCCAGCGGGAAATGGGCTTCGTCGCGACCATCTGCAATTGATGATTCTCAATTTCATTGGCCAGAGAACCGGCTGAAATCCACAAAGTAGCCGCCCCCATGATGGCGGTAATCATTGACAGGGTGTAAGTAATTAGAATCTGGGTCATCCCCTCTGCAGACCCGTCATCCTTGACAATTAGCGGCAATCCCCCAACGGCAAACAGGAGTAAACACAACATCACCCAGAAGAAACGGTAGCGTATCGAAGCCTTCCACGTCAAAAAGGCTACAGCCAGTAGCGGTTTAAACCCCATGACTAATCCCCTCCCAGCAGGCCGGATAACTTATCATCCACCTCATCTAGATTTTTCTTCACATCGCCCTTCTTTTCTTCAGGCAATTCCTTTGGAGAAACAGAATCCGGCTTTGCCTCGGAAAGTGAATCAAGTTTGGCCTCATCGACTTTAGACTCCGGAACACTGACTGATTGCTCATCAGCCATCTGGGCTTTGGGCTTTTCGACCTCCTTGTCAGCCAAACGGTTGAGCATCGTCTCAGCCTGAGTTGGCACAGGCTGATCAGCTCTCAAGAATTCTGCCACTTCGCTTCCTGAGGTTGCCCCGGAAGTCTCATCCGAAGCACGGGCTTTTTCCACCACATTCAAAAACAGAGTTTCAAGATTTTGAGATGGATTATCCACGCGAATGTCGTCCTTGTCAGCATGCCTTCCCATCGCCTCGAGAACTTCCTTTTGAGCAGCTTCACTCAACGCAGGCATCGTAAATTGAACCGTATCTCGTTCAGTTAAAAGTTCATCAAGTGTCCCGTATTGCTGAACCTTACCTCCATAATAAATAACTGCTCGATCACAGACATCTTCGACGTCGGCCAACAGATGACTGGAAAGTATCACGGTTTTCCCACGCGCCTTTAGATTCTTTATTAGATCCTTTATTTCACGACAACCAATTGGATCCATCCCGGCGGTGGGTTCGTCCAGAATGACCAAATCCGGATCGTTAATAAGTGCCTGAGCAAGGCCGATACGACGCTGCATACCCTTGGAAAACTCGCCAACCGTCCGCATTTGCACCCCCTTTAGGCCAACCATCTCCAATAGTTGTTCCGAACGCAGTTTCTTCTCCTCACTATCAAGTGCGAACAAACCACCAAAAAAATCGAGTGTTTCTGCAGAGTTCAAATAACGATATAAATAGGACTCTTCAGGGAGATACCCAATGCGCTGTTTTGTTTTCACGTCCCGAGGCGAATGACCGAAGATGCGCACCATGCCTCGCGTTGGATTCAGCAGTCCCAACAAAACCTTGATGGTAGTCGATTTACCCGAACCATTCGGCCCAAGCAATCCAAACACCTCACCTTTTCGCACTTCAAAACTCACATCATTAATCGCCTTGGCCTTGGGGCGGCCCCAGAAATCGCAAAATACTTTCTCCAAGGAACGGACCACAACAATATCGTCACTATGGGTAGCGCCCTCGCTGTTGGCTTCGGTGACTTCGGGGAATTCCATCAGATTTTTGTATTTTCCCTATGCGGATGCAGTTGCCGCCTCACTCGAATCTTCCGGAAAAGAATCCCCATCCTGAACCGTACCTGCATCCACCTCCATGGTGTCAAACGCCTCATATTCCTCTCCTTCACGCACCAATCGAGCACTGTTGAACACAACAATAAGTGATCCTGTAACATTCAGTATCGCGGCAGAAACCGGATCAATTTTATTGATGGCTGCCAGCACTAAACCGCCGATGACAAAGAGGATTCCAATTATAAAATTTTGATTTATTACCTGACGTGTCATCCTTGAAAGATGCATGAGAAATGGAAGTCTCCGCAAGTCGTTGTTCATTAAGGCGATCGTAGCACTTTGTATCGCAACATCACTTCCGGCTGCTCCCATGGCGATACCAATATCGCCTGCTTTGAGAGCCGGTGCATCATTTACTCCGTCTCCCACAAATGCGACCTTGTACCCTTTTGCACGCAAATTCTCGACGTATTTTACCTTCTCAGCAGGAAAACAATCGGCTTGTACATTGTCACAACCCACTTCCGCAGCAACACGTTCAGCAACCGGGGCACGGTCTCCTGACACGATTGCGAGTCTTCTTACCCCTTCCAAAGTCAATTCACTCAGTGATTCACTTGCCTCAGGACGAATTTCATCAGTCATCCCGACCCAACCAATAAATTCTCCGTTACGTGCTATGTGAATCAAACTGTATCCCTGTGTTTCATCCAAATCTACAGAACCGGCAATATCCCCTTTCACCTCATTCTCCTCCAACCAAATCTGGCGACCCACCAGGACAGTCTGTCCGTCCACTTGCGCCTTAACCCCTTTACCCGCAGTTTCGCCGAAATCCTTCGGCTCAACCAGATCCACCCCCGCTTCGATCGCCAACGTCATGATTGCCTTGGCTGTGGGATGATTGCTGTACTGTTCAGCGGAGGCAGTCAGCAACAAGAGTTCGGCCGGCTTGACTCCCTCCACGGGGGCCAATCGACTGACTTTGAGTGTGCCGGTTGTGATTGTTCCAGTCTTATCAAATATGAAGGCATTAATTCGAGCAGCCAATTCGATATCACTAACCTGTTTGATCATAATTCCCAAACGGGAAGCGGTTGCCACCGCTGCCACCATAGCCGTGGGAGTAGCCAGAATAAAGGCGACGGGACTGGAAACAATGAAAACGGAAATCACCCGATTTAGATCCTGTGTGAACGCCCAAACCAAGGCTCCTATCACAAGGACCAGTGGGGTATAAAATCCCATATACTTATCAACAATTTTCTCGAAACGAGTCTTGGAGCGTGCAGCCTGCAGGATCAGTTCGCGTACACGGCCAAACTCCGTTTCCACCCCCACCTTGGTCACTTTTACCTCCAATACCCCGTCTATATTAATCGTACCCTGAAAGACATTATCACCTGGGCTCTTATCCACCGGCAACGATTCACCCGTAATATTAGCCTGATTAATAGATCCGCTACCTGTAAGAATATCGCCATCTGCAGGAACATTATCGCCTGGTCGGACACGGATGCGATCCCCAACCACCAAATCATTGGCAGACACTTCATCTTCGGTTCCCTCATCATTGAGTCGACGAGCCTTGGTTGGAGCTCTTTCCAGTAACCGGCGTATTGCCTCCTGAGCTCCCGAAGCAGTGCGGGATTCAATCATCTCGGCCAATAACATGAAGAAAGCTACCAAGCCAGCTGCCTTATAATCACCGTGGGCAAAGGTGGCGAGGACGGCAATAGCCACAAGTTCATTCGTGGTAAGCAATCCCTGTTGTAAATCCTTGATGGTGGTTCGAAATATGCGAATACCCAAAATAATTGCCCCGATCATCGCGCTAAAGTCGCCTACCCGAGATTCCTCCCCCAAAATCCAATCAGCCAGAAATCCATTAATAATAAAGAGGATCCCAGCGAAAATATATTTCACGGTCGTGGAGGAGGTAGATCCTTCATTTAACTCTTCAGATTGGTTGGAAGCGTTTTCCATACTGCTTACTTTTCTCCCCCTTCCTTCTCTTTACTGATTTCAGGGGGAGGCTGATTAATCATTAGCCTCAATTTGGAGCGGTTCAATTTCCCACCCTTTGACAATAAATATATTTTAACATCCTCATTATCAGCAATCCGTTCCATGGCCTCGTAGTATAACTGCTCTGTGTAACGCCTGCGGGCTACCGGATCGGGATACTTGGTGACAATATCCTGAAACCGGGAAGCCAAGGATTCTACCGATGCCCTGAGTGCTTCTGCTTCGTTTTTTGCTCTATTTCGAATTGTTGCCACGTCCCCTGAAGAAGCCCCACTTCCAGCACCATCGGATTCAATTGCCCGACGCAGACCATCTGCCTCGATTTTTGCTGAACTCAACACTTTATCAACGCTCGACCTCACCCCGGAAAACTTCTCGTAAGGTTTCTGTGTCATGAACGGAAGCTTCACATCATCTCCACCAACATTCACGCGCTCTATCTCCACTCCCAGATCATAATCACTGGCCAGCTTGACCACGCGACTCTTGACGTTTTCGGCAAACTGGGTGGGATTCTCAAGGATCGCAGAAAGGTCAGCCCGCGAAGCAGCGAAGGTCACGCCATTATCGAGCATCAACTGCAGCACCACCGGGGGTTTGTCCGATGGAGCTTCAAAAGCAAACTTGAACTGACTCGGATCAGACACACGGTATCTCATCTCTGCTTTAATATGAATGATCTTGTCATCCATTGTCACAGCATACCCATCCCGCGAAGCATCAACGGGGCGTTGATTTACATCGTCACCCCTCTCGGCAAGCCCGATCGCTGCATGCCATGCAGCATTGGAATTTATCGGTCGATTTCGGATAATCTTAACCTTTTCATCGATCGGATAAGGCCAGGCAAAACGCGTGCCTGCTTTGTACACTTCTTCTGGACTAGTGGCCTGAGCCTTTCCGAAGCGCAACACGATCACCCCTTCAGCATCTTGTTTTACATTAACAAGATTGGAAAAGATCAACAGGTATATGACCAGAACAGCGATCACGATCTTAAGAATCGTAAAACTACTCTGCAGTGCCTCCTCCATCGCACGCGCACCTGATTCGTTTTCCAGATTCTCTTCCGGAATATCCTGAGGGTTAGTCGGCTTGGTACTCATGGTCGGGAGATGAGGGTGTAATATTCGAAACAGTCTTTTCTACTCTTTTTTTGCCGGCTCTTGGCTCTGAGGCTTATCCAATCCACGCAGCAGTCCAAAAGGACCCATCGAGTCATCCAGAATCAGTGTCGTTTGTTTCTTTACCGATTTTTCAAGTGCCTGTAACTCCATCAGGAAAGCCGCCAGCTTAGGATCCTGCTCCATCAACTTAAACTGCTGCAAGGCATCAGCTTGTGCCGCTGCACGAATTGATTCCGCCTCTGCCTCAGCCTTTTGTTTTGCAGTCTCCTTGTCGTTCTTAGCTTTATTAACAATAGCTAGAGCTTCCTGCTCAGCGAGATGGATGGTCGTCCCCGCCTTGTTAGTCCACTGCGTCACCATTGCATTGAGCACCACGTC
Organism: Verrucomicrobiota bacterium; assembly: GCA_030747505.1. Classification (GTDB taxonomy): domain Bacteria; phylum Verrucomicrobiota; class Verrucomicrobiia; order Limisphaerales; family UBA1100; genus UBA1100. The sequence goes on from JASLKQ010000005.1 coordinate 29,429, forward strand.
CAGATTACTCTGAGGCACCCCTACTTTGCGGATTCCAACAAAACGAATTTCAACCCCTAGATTCTCAGCTTTTCCCTTTGCTGCGTCCTGAATGGCCTTCTCCAAATCATCGAAGTTCACCTTTTCGGCGGCCTTTGCACTGGCTCCCTGGACAAAACTCCCAAAACTGCTGGCCACACTGTTCACTTGATTGTTTTTTTCCGTATCCACAATCTCAAGCAGCTGCTTCTCCGCATCCTTCATTCGCGCATCCGAATCAGAGCCATTGGTGCGCTCCATGAAAATACTCGGATCAGAAATCTTCCAACCGAAGTAAAACTGCATCATCACACTCCCCCCATTCCGGGTCATTACCTGATCGTAGCGGGTGGTTTTTACGTGGATTCGCTTGTCAAACTTATACACATGTTGGATTGGCCAGGGCCATTTAAAACGAAGGCCGGGTTCCTCAATGGGAGGACTGTTCTTCCCCAGATGATTAACGAATGCTATCTCATCCTGACGCACCTGAAAGGTAAACATGTACGATCCAAAAATGAGCAACAGCAACCCGAAGATAACAATATTAACTATTTTCTTCATGATATGATTTTATTTTATTTTTCCGGAACTGGAATGTCCCTCATTCCGCGGCGAATCGCCTCATGTAAATCAAGATCCAGCTCAACTTCATGATTTTGCGCAGCCACCACAAATTTTCTTGCTTGTTCCACAGCCCTTACAAAAGTGGTCAGGTAGAGCCACACCGGATAGGTGTTGGGGGCCTGGGTAAAAGGTTCCCTCGCCCCTAATTGGCTTTCTGCACTGGCCTTGGCTTGCATTCTTAATAAATCCGATGCCACCGTTGCCCCATACTGAATGAGTTCGACCTCAGTGTCCTGTTCGGCCGCCAACCTTAATTTTTTCTGTTCGGCATTGAACTTGGTAATCTCACTCACCGACCCCGCTGTGACAGGCCCCTCAAAGGCTGCGGCCACAGGCATCGGATTTAATCCAGTGTCTTCTTCTCCGGGTGCCGACGGCCCTCTTTCCACAACCATGTCTGGCGATTCTGCTGGTGGACGCAAATCCGCCACTCCAACAAACAGGATTTCCACCCCTAGTTTGTCGGAGGCCTGTTGGATATTATTCCTTAAGGTCTCTTGGGCAGATTTACGCCCCTTGATAAGCAGCTGCTCAAAATCGTGGGCGAGAAAATAATGCACAACTTCGCGGGTCGCAATATTACGAAGCAGCTGCTCCGGATCTGAAAACCGCAACCAGCCATTCTCCAATCCATTGACTCCCTTTTCTTCCCCTCCACGGATACGATATTGAACAGGAACGCTGGCCACCATCAGGTTGGCTCCAACTGTTTCATCACCACTACCGGTAAGGAAGAAGAGTTCACCGGTGTTCTTTTTTGAATCATAATCCTTACCGGTGGGCTCCAACCACAACCCAGGCCTGTCCGTCTGACCGAGTTTTTTCAATTCATCCTCACCGAGCGGCTCTAGTCCAACATGAAATGTGTGGACCTGATCCGGATAGAACCGTTCTACCGAAGCGAAGGGCCAGGGCAATTTAAGATGAATACCGGGTTTCAAAAGATCTGATCGCTTCTGCGCCCCATCCACCAGTTTCCCCCGCACTGACGGCTCAATCACGACTATACTCGTCGAAAGCCACAAGAGAATCACTTGCAGGCCGATAATTACCCCCAACCGTTCGCGTAAAAACTGATAACCCCATGTTTCAGAGACCCTGAAACCAAACTGATAATCCAGTATCTGTCCAGCGGTGGTAAAGAGATTTTCAGGCTTGGCTATCAAACCAATCAGACGACTTTGATACAACAGACGCGACTGCCTCCCCGTCACCCGCGGGCGATATATCTCAAAAATCATACTCAACAGATTTTCCACGCCGACCACCCCTAGAAGGATTGTTAATCCTGTTCCCACATATACATCAACACTCGCTTCCTTGAATGCCACTGACACCACTGCCGCCAAAACGAAGTTCAGATAAGCTCCAAACAGAACATAATCCGAAGCCGGCTGCAAAAAACGCTGCTTTTCAATTCGGGCAAGATTAGAGGCAAACTGCCCACGCAGGAAAAAGATCAATCCCATCAGTGCCGCACCAAAAAGAGCTATATATTTGCCCTCTATCATCCAGCTATCAATTGTCTGAAACGCAGTAGGCACCCGCTTAGTCATGATGTAATAAACGCCATATGCCTGGAGGAAAAACATAAGGACAGCAACAAACGGCATGCCCAATTTTTCAAACTGTTCGCGAGAGCGTTTTGCCGGAAGCACTTCCCCTTCATCGAACAGTGCGTCGCTGGTGGCCCCCTGTCGGATTTCGTCCAACTCGAGAGCCTCCATCTGCTCACGTTCACGCAATTGCATGTGCAACAGGCTAACCAATGCCACCACTAGGCCCAGAATCATGAATGCTGCTATCGCATAGGCGGTAATGGAACTGGTGACCCAGGCCAAAGCAACCGAACCCCCAACCCCCACAACACCCATGAGGAGGATGTTCCATAACCCTCCCATCTTATTTATCTTATCAATTTTTTCAGCTGCCATCGCCACTTAATTCCCGGTTCTCAAACATCCAGATTGCCACGGATAAAGCCAACACCACATAAAGCATCATATAGAGGCCGGCTGTGCCAAGATACTGCACTGGCACCACCCCTTGATTATATTTTGTTTTAAAACGTGTCTCACCTAACTCCTCCGATTGGGGATTCATGGAATCGGAGAGCCAGAAAAGCTGCCAGTTGGGGACCAAAACGTAAAGAATTTTTGCCCAACCCGAGCCATCAGTAATCGAAATTTCACGTTCGGTTGAAGAATCCCACTTCCTCAGGCTACCTTTGTCATGTTCCACCCAGAATGCCAGATGCCCAGGCACCACGTCGGTCCGCTCCTGATCATATAATCTGTGAAATTCCCGCAAATCACTCTTTTTGTCTTCCATACGCTCCAAATCGGCCTCCCGTTTATCGATCGCATCAGCTATCTGCGGCAGCAAAGATAATTCAACTGAATCTCCGGGAAACTCATCAGGAATCAACCGGCGCCCCACCCGAATCATCTCCTGTTGAATCGGCACGTTCCATCGGTGCTTTAGATCTCTATCCAAAAGGCTTTTCAGCCGATCATAGTCAATCTGCACAGCATTGGTTTGCACACTGCCAATAACAACAACTGGCATCTCGTTAACCTGTTCATGATAGTAGACAACTTGACCAATGCGATTGGTATATGATCGTTCCAGCAATCCAGCCCCCAACTGGTTCAAGTCAGGTTTTTTCCCGCCCGTATCAACCTCAACAGTGTATTGCATGTTCGACAGCCTAGGAATTCCTCGCGGCTGAATATGGAAAGCCACATGTCGATCTGATTGGTTTCCTGGAGGATTCCAAATCATATATTCGCCCGGGCGCAAAAGCCCCCCTCCCTGCGCTGATTCGCCCAGAAGATAATCGGACATTAGGCCTAGAAGAAAAACCCCCGAACAGATCATCATCGTTGGCATCCACCCCATCCGGGTGGAACACATCAAGGCAATTGCTGCCAATATGAAAAGAGCAAATAAAATTAACATTGCCAGCCGAATCAAAGACCAATCCACGTCATCAGCAAAATCTGCCTTCTCTTCGGTCGGGATTGGGTTCCCATCCGCATCAATTCCCGCTCCATCAGTAAAAACCCAAATGTCAGAAAACTCAGCGCTAATCTGAGCTCCACTATCCACCAACCACCACGCACGTTGCTTGTCCTGCGAACAGACCGTCAAAAACCCCAATGTCATTGCCACCGCCAGCATTCCCATGGCCCATGGCACAAAAGGCTTATGCAAAAAATAATTCATCAACCCGGCCCCAAGAAATGCCAATACCACGAAGATCCCAAAAGTCACCACCCCAACAATATCAGGGTTTCCGTAGGCATCGTAAGCCTGACGACTAGCCAACAACAGTACTATTACATTGAGGTAAGTCCCGACTGTTAACCCAGCAATGATTCCAAGATATTTCCCTATGATAAAATGCATCCGCCCCACGGGCTTGGATAACACGGCTAGTGCAGTGCCGGTTGAAACTTCACGCGACAGGGATGAGGAAGCGCAAATAACTGCAGCGAAGAGACCAGAAATAAACATCACAGACAGCGCTCCATCCTTAACCATCTTGATATCGAAATTTACCGGCCCCATGTCAGTCCCCCCAAATCCGAAGTAGGGCACAGCTGCCAACACGATCATAACCAACGGTGAAACAGTATATAGGAGAAGGAAAACCGGTTGCCGAACCAGTTCCATAAACGCGTTAAGAGCAATGATTGGGATTTGTCTCATCGATCCTCTTCCAACAGGGGGGGGCGCGAATCATACGCGAAACCAACTTCAAGGCAATCCGAAATCCAACGAACACTCTATGGGTTGATTCTCGACATTCAACCGTCATCTCGTATAGTATTCCTGTTTGTGCCGTGGGTTCTGCGGTGCATAAGGGAGGCATTATGGCAGCACCGGTGGTTCAATTAATCGCCAGAAATGGTGAAAACATCCTTGCTCGTTTTGATCTGGTTCCGGGAGATTATCCCCTCGGCCGGGATTCCGCGTGTTCGATAACTATCAATAGCCCCGATGTGTCGCGCAAGCATGCACTGCTTTCCGTATCTGACGAAGACTGCACAGTGGAGGATATTGGCGGACGATACGGCACCTTCATTGAAAACCGACAGATTGCCGGCAAAGTTCGTCTTGAACCCGGCCAATCGTTTATCCTCGGTCGCACCACTATTGAACTGTCCCCTATCACGTCAGACCCAACTGAATCAACAGCTCCAAACGATAAGCCCGAACGTTATGAAATTTCCCGCCAACTGGCTAAAGGAGGCATGGGCGAAGTTTATCTCGCTTTGGATCGAGAGCTCCAAAGACATGTTGCCCTTAAGGTAATGACCCCGGAAGTCGCAGAAAACGTAAGCCTCGCAAACCGATTTACTCAGGAAGCCCTAGTTCTAGGGAGGCTGGACCATCCGCATATTGTCCCGATTCATGATTTAGGAACCGACAATCAAGGACGAAACTATTACGCCATGAAATTTGTTCGAGGCACCACTCTCAAAGAGGTGTTGCATGGTCTCCGACAGGGTCAATCTTCGATTGTAGAACGATACCCATTATCTCGGTTGCTCGATATTTTTGGAAAAATTTGCGATGCAGTTGCTTATGCCCACTCCAAGGACATCATTCATCGCGATCTTAAACCGGCAAATATCATGATCGGTGAATTTGGTGAAGTTATGGTGATGGACTGGGGCATAGCCAAAATCCTCCACCAACCTGAAAATACACCAATCTCAACTCAACTTCCGAACTCTGGAGAAGGCACCCAATACGGAACCATCATGGGGACCCCCAGTTTTATGGCCCCGGAACAAGCCAAAGGATGTTTGGACCTCATCAATCAGAAGACTGACATATACTCACTAGGCGCAATTCTATACAACATCCTTACACTAAAACCACCTATCACTGGCAGCAGCACTGATGTAGAGGTAATGGAACGCATTAAGTCTGGAGATATTACTCCTCCAATTACTTACAATGATAATGCAAGCAACCTCACTGTACTGCTCCATTGCCCAGACCATCAGGTGCCAGAAGCTCTTTCAGCTGTAGCAATGCAGGCTCTTTCTAAGGAACAATCCAGACGCTATTCTGATGTCCACTCCCTGCAGCGTGATATAGCCGCCTTTACTGCAGGGTATGCACCAAAAGCCGAAAAAGCCGGGTTATTCCGGCAGATGCACCTTTCAATACAAAGACACGCTGCCTTGGCCTCCGCCTGCTGCGTCATCCTTATCCTCATCCTTACCTTCGCCACCCACGCCTACTGGAGTGAATATCAACAGAGTAAAGCGATTTCTCGGTATCAGGCAGTTGCCCCCAAAAGCCATGAGATAGCAGGACAACTAATGGCCCGCGGGCTCTTTACAGAAGCACTATCATCAGCAGAATTGGCTACTCAACTTTCCCCCAATAAAGCCCCCTACTGGCAGCGTCTTGCCCGAGTGCAACTGGCATTGCATCGCCCCTCAGCCACGCTGTCCTCTATAGAAGAGGTACATAAATTAGATGGACCCAACAAGTATACAAAGCAAGCGGGAAAAATTTCCCAGCAGCTTGTTGAACGGCATGGATCAGGGCAACTACCCTTGCATGCTTTGGGTACAATTTTCCACTGGCAGCACCGTCGAGGGATGTCAATGGACGCACGTTTCACACTTGCCCGCATCGAATCGGAGAAGACAAACGTTTGGAACGCTGCCCAGTCAGCCATACGAAAGATGGGACTTTCTGGCCGTGTACAACGTGATCAACACGGATACTTAAAGATTAACCTGGCAAACACCAAAACCAAAAACCTCTCGGACTTTTCTCGTTTGCCGGTATATTCGCTTAATCTATGGCAAACCCAAGTTAAAGACCTTCAATCACTGAAGCAGATGCCACTTCGTCAGCTTTCCTTGGCATATACCTCAGTATCGGATTTAAGCCATTTGAAAGGAAAACCCTTGCAATCACTGACCATCGCCTATGCCCCAGTAGAAAGCCTAACACCATTACAGGGAGCTCCATTAATGCACCTGCACCTAAGCAGCACAAAAGTTCATGATCTTTCCCCCCTAACAAAAATGCCTTTGAAGACGCTGCATTTGGACCGCACTCCGATAACCAACCTTAAACCAATAGCTAGCTTGCCAATTAGAGAGCTGAGACTCGATGGTTGCAAACAGCTTCACGACCTCTCCCCTCTCGCCCAGTGCACGAAACTGGAAGTACTCACTCTGCCCCGCAAACACGGAAATATTAATTTTTTACGCAACCTCCCCAAACTAAAAAAACTATCGTATCGTTACGATGCGGACCCTGCTAAAATCGAAACGGTTTCACAATTCTGGCGAACGAGAAATTTAGCCTCTCGAAACTAGGGAGCCAATGGCTTGAATTCCTTAACCCGTTTTTCCACTAGTTCAATCTGAGCTTTACTCAGTTTTGAAGCCTGTTCATCGGCTGATTTGGCGGCACCTTTTACCTTTCCTTCCTGAGCCAAACGAAACCATTTCAAAGCCTCAACGGGGTGAGTATTAACAATGAACTGACCGTAAGCAAACTGAGACTCAGGATCCCCATATTCTGCGCCGACCAGATGAATACGTACTTTTTTCTTCTCTGGCCGTCTCCATTCTCTCGATCGTTTTAGTCCCTGCAGTATCTCGTCAGACTTGAGCCCGCTAGCAATAATTTTCTGAAGAACCAGTAGTTTTTCCTGCTGCTCTTCAGAAGTAACACCGCGCCGGGCAATAAGCATCCAATAATAGGCTTCCTGTAGGTTCTTCGCCACCCCATCGCCCTGCCTGCTCGCAACCGCAAAATCAACCTGAGCCCCACTGTGGCCCAATTCAGCCGCCAACTTCCAGTACGCAGCCCCTCGTTGAACATTCTTTTCTGTCCCATAACCCATCATAAACATCCCCCCCAAACGATGAGCTGCCGCTTCAAAACCTTGACGTGAAGCGGCATCCAACCACTTAATCGCCTCCGAAAAATCCACCTCGACCCCTTTACCAAACTCATAACGTTGAGCCAGTTCCCACTGAGCCTCCAATTCATTCTTCTTAGCTCGGTTAATTAAGGCATCAATGTTCGTTCCAATTTTAGGAGGGTTTTCCCTTAATCTTTCCAGCAAAACTTTAGCCTGTTTGGCACCTTCTGGATGACGTTGTTGCGAAGCCTTTTTCAACCAGGTCAAACCAATCTTAATATCCTGACGACATCCAGTCCCTTGAATTTTCATTAATCCATACTGTATTTGCGCCTCTGCGTATCCGGCCTTGGCCGCTTTCTCAAACCAGAAGCCTGCAGTAGTAGGATTACGTTCCACTCCTCTCCCCATGAGATAGGCTGCGCCTAAATCTGACTGAGCCTTAACGGAACCTGCCTTGGCGGCTTCTTCAAACAATTTGGAGGCCTGTTCCAAATCCTTTTGCACTCCTATTCCTCGCGCAAAAAGTATTCCGAGTTTACCCTTCGCATCTGGATCATTATTATTGGCCAATAGTTCCAAGCCTGCTTTTGCTTTCTGGAAAAGCTGCAAACCCTGTGGCTGCAGTTTCTCTCCATTAAGTCCCATATACATAATGGAAGCCAATCGGTATTGTGCCTTGGCATTTCCTTGATCAGCCGCCTTACGCGCCCACTGACTTGCCTTTGCGTAATCCTGATCTACTCCCTGAGCCTCGGCATACATTTCTGCCAGTTGGTATTGTGCGTCTGCATCCCCTTTTTCGGCCTTCTTACGTAATGAATTAAAATCCGCCTTGGCAAAACCACCAGACAGACAGAGAAAACAAAAAAGAATGACCCCTGTTAACCTCACGGTTTTGGTTTGAATTCGCGCACCCGTTTCTTAGCTTCAACAATATCATCCAACATCATATCATGTGACTTTTTCATCTCTGAACGTTCCAAGAATGCCACCTCCAAGCCGTGATTAAAGGCCAGCGTATACCATTTATACGATTCAATCGAATCTGGCTTCACCCCTCTGCCCTGGTCAAACCTTCTGGCTAATTCTAAATAAGCCGCGCCTTTCCCCTGATTGGCTTCTCTAATCAACTCCTCTAAATTGTCACTCTTTTGAACACCTGCGTTCTTTTTCTCAGGATCATACCGACCAAAAGCCACAAACTGACCCGCCTCATTTAACGCACGCCTAATATCGCTCGGTTCCATTTCCTTTTGAAGGTCGTTCAACACCGGACCCAATCCGGGAATCCCTCCTTTTTCGGCCAGCTTCAACCATTTAAACGCCTGTCGTTTATGGTCGATTTTATTAGGCAGCTTAGAAGGCACCACTCCTTTCCCTTCATAATATAATAAGCCCAAGGTTCGCTGTGCGAGGGCATCACCCTGCATAGCCCCGCGCCGAGCCCACTCGGCCGCCTTTGAAAGGTCCGGGGTATTTTCAAGGAACGATTGTGCATACATGGTTGCCAAAGAAGCTTCCGCTTGAGCATAGCTTTGATCAGCAGCTTTATGCATCCACTCTATGCCCAGTTTAAAGTTCTGTTTCACTCCTCCATCCCCCTGCCAATAAAGCTCTCCTAGATTAGCTTGAGCAGGGGCAAACCCTTTTTCAGCAGCTTTTCTCCACCAGTCAGCCGCCTTATCAGGCTTAACCTCCGGCAACTTGCCGGAAAAAGCTAATTTACCCAGTCGAGTCATCGCAAAAACATTACCCTTGTCAGCTGCTTTTTTGTACCACTGACCGCCTTCATTTATGTCCGGCTCTCCAAATCCTCCAGAAACATACCTATCAGCCAAAGAGACCATGGCATCAACAAACCCCTTGTTTGCAGATTCCTTCAGCCGTTGTTCAGCTTTTTGAAACTCTCCCTGATCCGAATAAAATAATCCCAGGCTATACATTGCCTCTTCGTTCCCGGAATCAGCAACCTGCACCAAATTATCGAGCCTTAATGAGTTTTGGATACTATTGGGTGCCCCTTCCAACCCCAGTGCAGTATTTTCCGTCACCGTTGTTTCCACCAATCTATATTCATTAACCCGTTTCAGTAGAGCCAATTGGTCCAGCGGATCAATCTCATTTCGAACCTTATTGAGATGGTTTCTGGCATCTCCTTGAGCCCGCTTATCTTCAGTCCTTTCGGCAAGAGCCAACCAGACAAATGCCTCCTTGATATCTTTCTTCACTCCCGTTTCCTCTGAACCTACTGCACACATAATTCCAAGTAGAAACTGCGACCGGGCGTTCCCTTGTTTTGCAGCCTTTTGAAACCACTCCAGAGCAGACTGTTTATCCGCCTTTAGGCCAAGCTTCCCTTCAGCCAGGGCATTCCCATACAGGGCCTGTGCGTTGATAAGGCCCATTTCTGCGGCCTGTTTAAGGTATCTAGCTGCATCCTTTTCAGAAACCAGCTGTTTGCCCGCGATGGAGTGCAACAGCCAAACATGAAACGCCGCATCAGCAAAACCGGCATCAGCAGACCGTTTGTACAGCTCCAAGGCTTTGACATTATCTTTGGGTGTGCCGAGCCCAAGGCGCATCATCTGCCCAGCCAAATAGGCCGCCCGAACATGACCCCTGGCAGCTGCCAGGCGAAAATTTGAGAGTGCTTTCTTACCATCGGGATTAAAGCGGTTGGAATTAATCAAACCCAACTGATAGAGCTTTCCCATTTTGTAGAGCGCGTCGGTATTCTTTTTCTCCGCCAACTTCTGCAACTCTGGGATTGCCTTGTGAAGCAACCCAAACCCTGACTTTACGTCCTGACCTATTCCCTGCCCCAAAAGCAACTGCACTGCATGCCGATATTGAGCCAGTGGATTTCCTTTCAAAGAAGCTACCAATGCATAATTGGCTGACTGCTCCAAATCACGCTCCACCCCATCGGCCCAGTACAGAGCCTCGGCCAGATCATATGCCGCTTGGGCATCGCCCCCATCCGCCTTCTCCTGTAACGCCGTAAGTTTATCTGCAGCCCAAACGCCACACGGGAGAAAAAGGAAGACAATAATTAAACGAAATAATCCCATCAATCTAACTTTCCAGATTGTGTTCTATCGATTCCTTCTCCCCGGCTCATATACGTGAATATCACGACGCAAATTTTCGATTTTAGTTTTCATTTGGGATTCAAATAATTTACCCCTGAGCTCTTCTTCAATCACCTTGTGCACCTCAGCTATCGGGATTTCATATTTATCCCATTTTTTCTCAACATAAATTAGATAATAAGCCTGCTTGTCAAAGGCCACTCCCACCTCTTTTGCATCCAAATCAAATATTGCATCGACTACGCTTTCGTTAAATTCAACATTCTGGTCATCCTTGTGAATGAGACCATTGTGCCCACTCAGCGGCTCCTTTCGTTTATCGGCCAACTTCTTAAAACTGGCCAATGACTTTATCTCATTTTTCAATACTTGCACCTTGGCCAAACCTATCCCTTCTTCATCACGCGGGAAACGAATGGTATATAAATCTACCGTAACCCCTTTATCGTTCATATCTGGATGTTCACGATAATATTTTTTTATAGCTGCGGGTGAAACTTGAACAGCTTGACGCACCGTACGATAGGCTTGTCTTATCAATTCTCGATCCAATAATTCCTGTTCAAATTGCCGCAAGGTTTTACCTTCTCGCCGCAGAGCTCGAAGCATCTCGTTTCGATCGTTTCCGAATTGTTTCTTCAATGTGTTCTCCAATAGCCATTCTACTAGACCAGCTGGCTCAATCCATTGTTTGCTTCCCTTTATATTCATGACCAAAAGGGCATCGTACTCTAACCTTTTTTGTGCCTCTTCTCTGGATATTCTATTTCTTCTCGCTGCAATCTCAACGTCTCGTTGAGTGATAACTTTTTGCCCGCCCACTACAATATAAATAGAATTATCATTTACTGGTTGTGCCGAAACTGACTGACACAACAACAAACCTCCAAAAAACAAAGCAACCCTTCTCATAAGCGGGGAATCTAGTTGTGATGAGACGAATGTCAAGGGCAGCTCATTCACTTCCGGTCGTATTCATGTCGATCCAATGCAGGTACTTCTGACTGCCTTTATCAATTGGCCAAGCGACGAATTCAGGAGTGTCGTAAGGATGATGCTCTATCACGTAGGATTCCAAATCCGACATGTTGTCCTCAGGGGTTTTTAATATGAGTAAGACCTCTTTTCCCCGGCAAATTTCTCCTTCCCACCAATAGTGTGATTCAACCCCCGACACGAGATTAGCACAGGCAGCCAATCTTCCTTCCAAGATACCTCCAGCCAATTCACGAGCAACTTCCATGTCGGGGGCAGTAACAAAGGCAATATAGTGCATGGGTTACTTTCTATTTTGGCATTTAAAAAATCAACTCTCGTCCCTACCCTTCTGCCCATGAACCAAATTGATCTCTCAGGCCGAAATGCGGTTGTCACCGGTGGTGCCCGCGGCATTGGTTATGCCATTAGTCAACGCCTGATGCAGTCGGGCGCCAAAGTGAGCATCTGGGATGTGGATACTGCGGCGGCAACTGAGGCAAAAACAGGTCTTAGTGAATATGGCACGGTCGATACACAAACCGTTGAACTTACCGATGAAAACGCTGTGGCTTCCGCCACGGAATCCACCATCAACACACTCGGACACATCGATATTCTCTGCAACAATGCAGGCATTGCTGGAGGCATCTACAAAACGTGGGAATATCCGGTGGAGGAATTTCGGCGGGTCATTGATGTGGACCTTAATGCCGTATTCGTCTGTTGCCGCGCCGTGGTTCCTCATATGCGCAAACGCCAATACGGACGTATCATTAACACTGCCTCCATCGCGGGCAAGGAGGGCAATCCTGGAGCCAGCGCCTATAGCGCCGCCAAAGCGGGCGTGATTGGTCTCACCAAAAGCCTTGGCAAAGAATTGGCCCAGGATGGTATCTGCGTAAACTGTTTCACTCCCGCGGTCATCAACACCGACATCCTCAAGCAGATCACCCAGCAGCATATTGATTACATGCTCAGCAAAATACCAATGGGCCGATTTGGAGAAGTGGATGAGGCCGGTGCGCTGGTTGCGTGGCTGGCAAGTGAAGACTGCTCCTTTACCACCGGCGGCGTATTCGATCTTTCCGGTGGCCGAGCAACTTATTAAACTCACTCTTATGAACCCGTCCGAAGCCAGTGAGAAGATCAAGGGTCACTGTAAGACCATTGCCTTAGAGATGATGGACCTTAACCCAGCCATCAGCCATCTCGATGATGAGCAAACACAGGAGGCCCTCTTTGAAGCCAGTTATGAACTGACCAAGCAGTTGGAAGTCATCAAGAAACGAGTCATCAAGCTTGAACGAAGCAATGAACCCGGGGAGGATGCATCAACTGAAACCTAAACCAACTCACCACCCCAGCACTCGGGCAAAGATGAGTGGAGCAACGATGGTAGCGTCGCTTTCAATGACGAACTTAGGCGTGGCTTCCTCCAGTTTACCCCAGGTAATTTTCTCGTTGGGTACCGCACCCGAATAGCTGCCGTAACTGGTGGTGGAATCACTGATCTGGCAAAAATACGCCCAGCAGGGACACTCCAGACGCAAATCCTGATGAAGCATTGGCACAACACAGATCGGGAAATCCCCCGCGATCCCACCACCGATCTGAAAGAAACCCACTGAACTATCCTTTGGCTCACACGGCCCTACGTTCTCAATCAGGTTATCGGTGTCAGCCAAGGATGACGCCCTCTCTAGAACATTCTGGTTCATGGTTGTTTGCAGGTACCAATCGGCGAGCGCCCCCATGTATTCGGTCCCAGAGCGCACACATCCATAATCCAAATCACCCGCCAGGCAATGAGCTACAAAGATGTTGCCGAGCGTGGAATCCTCCCATCCCGGAACAAAAACCGGGAGGTTCTTTTCCATCGCGGCAATCAACCACGAGAGTTCCGGTTCTATCTGATAATATTCCTTTACTCGCCCCTCACGTAAAAGCCGATACAGATACTCGTGAGGAAAATATTGTTCACCTTTGCGGTGCGCTTCCTCCCATAAAGCAAATACTGCATGTTCAATGCGCCGCATCGCTTCTCCTTCCGGAATACAGGTATCAGTCACCCGGTTCATATGACGGTCCAGCAGTGCCTTTTCATCAGCTGGGGTCAAATCACGGTAATGCGGAACCCGTTCATAATGGTCGTGTGCCACCAGGTTAAATATGTCCTCCTCGAGATTTGCCCCAGTACAGGTAATGGCATGAATTTTGTCCTGCCGAATCATTTCAGCAAGCGAGAGTCCCAACTCTGCAGTACTCATGGCGCCGGCAAGGGTCACCAACATTTTGCCGTCACTCTCAAGGTGAGATTGATAAGCCTGCGCCGCGTCCACCAACGAAACCGCGTTGAAGTGGCGATAGTGATGGTCAATAAACCGACTGATTGGACCGCTCATGGTACGGATTTAGTTTTCAACAGGAAAAAAAGCATCATGCAGCTGTTGCGTAGCCGTTTTGCCTTTCTCCAATTCCACAACAACCGATATCTTGATTTCACTGGTGGAAATCATTTCAATATTAATCCTACCGGCAGCTAGTGTTTCAAAAACTTTGGCCGCAATTCCCGAATGCGTACGCATTCCCACCCCTACTACAGAAACTTTTGCAATATCCTCATCGGAGATCACCTCAGCAAACTCAATTTCCTTTCTTAATCCCTCAATCACCTTGAGCGCCTTGAGCAAATCCGGCTTATCTGTCGTAAAGGATATGTCCGTCGCCGGAGTAGCCGAACCATGACTGATATTCTGCACGATCATGTCCACATTAATCGCTCCGACAGCCAATGCACTGAAGATTCGCGCGGCCATCCCCGGGGTATCGGGCACTCTTACCAAAGTCACCTTCGCTTGATTCTCGTCCAACGATACGCCGCGTACAACGACGTCCTCCATGCTGTCAGTTTCTTCTTTCACAATCGTTCCGGGATTATTATTTAGACTCGAGCGCACCTCAAACCTTACATTATATTTCTTAGCGAACTCCACCGAACGACTTTGCATCACTCGAGCCCCAAGGCTCGAAAGTTCGATCATCTCATCATACGAGATTTCATCCAACTTTTTAGCCTTAGATACAACGCGCGGATCAGTGGTATACACTCCATCTACATCCGTATATATCTGACATAAATCAGCCTCCAAGGCTGACGCTAACGCAATCGCTGTCAGGTCCGATCCGCCACGTCCCAATGTGGTGATGCGCCCATCGGGTGACATACCCTGAAAACCTGCCACAATAACCACATTCCCTTCATCCAGCATGTTGTACACCTGCTTTGGAGAAATATTTTTGATCTTCGCCTTGGCATGCACCTCATCAGTCATAATGCCCGCCTGCGGTCCGGTCAGTGATACCGCCTCCAGATCAAGCGAATGCAGGGCCATTGCTAGAAGCGCTATGGTTGTCTGCTCTCCGGTGGCCAACAACATGTCCATTTCTCGTTCACTGGGCACTTGATTAATCTCACTAGCCAGTCGGATCAAGTTATCGGTTCCTCCCCCCATGGCAGAAACCACAACCACGATCTGGTCCCCTTTTTGGCGGTATTCAGCCACCCGCTTGGCCACATTCTTGATACGATCAGTATCCTTAACAGAGGACCCACCATATTTCTGGACAATCAATGCCATATCACAATCCCATTGCCGTCTTGACAGCCTCCAAATCAACCGGCACCACTTTCGCTTCAGAGTTGGCGTAGGTAACCGCACTATCGGGATCCTTCAATCCGTGACCTGTCATCGTAGCGACGACGATACTCCCTTCATCAATCCCACCCGCAGCAGAAACCTTGATAATTCCTGCAAGTGCAGCAGCACTCGCCGGCTCCACAAAAACTCCCTCACTGGAGGCGAGTTGTTTGTATGCAGAAACAATTTGTTCATCAGTAACCTTATCAATTTTGCCACCTGAAAATTGGACTGCCGCTTTGGCTCCCTGCCAACTGGCGGGGTTGCCGATACGAATAGCACTGGCAACCGTCTCTGGATTGGTCACCGGATCACCTCCCACTATGGGAGCCGCTCCCGCTGCCTGAAAACCCATCATTCGCGGCAGTGTATCGCTCTTGGCGGCCTCTTCGTATTGCTGATAACCTTTCCAGTATGCAGTAATATTACCGGCGTTCCCAACGGGTAAAAAATGGAAATCAGGTGCATCTCCCAAGGCATCACAAACCTCAAAGGCGGCAGTCTTTTGCCCTTCAATCCGAACAGGGTTAATACTGTTCACCACTTCGACCCCTTTCGTTTCACCCAGCCCACGTACAATATCCAAAGCCTGATCAAAATTACCCTGTATCTGAAGGGTTTGAGCCCCGTACATCAAAGACTGAGCCAACTTACCCAGGGCAATATTCCCTTCTGGAATGAGCACAACACACTGCATACCCGCCCGCGCTGCATAAGCTGCTGCTGCTGCTGAAGTGTTCCCCGTACTGGCGCAAACCACCACCTGAGCACCCCGCTCCTTGGCCTTTGATACAGCCAGTGTCATACCTCGATCCTTGAAAGAACAGGTCGGGTTGACCCCCTCGTATTTGAGATAAAGGTCGAACTCACCGGCAATAGCTTTCACAAAATCTGGCACCCTCACCAACGGGGTATTGCCTTCGAGCAAAGTCACTACCGGCGTCGCATCACTTACGGGCAACTGATCGCGATACCTATCAATCACTCCACGCCAGCCGGCTGTATTTTGCACGCCCTGACTCAATCCAAGCTCTCCACCCGGATCATCACCGGTTTAGTCTTCACTGAAGACAATTTCTCAATCGATTTCAACGCCTTAGTCATGGCTAAATTCTTCGCGTAATGAAGCATAAGAATGAGCGGTACACTTTTGCCCTCATGTCCTTCTGGCTGGGTAACAGAGGAAATACCAATTTTATTCTTGGCTAAAACAGCCGACACCTTCGCCAACACACCCGGTCGATCGAGCACGGACAACCGAAGATAATAACAGCAAGTCGTTTCACCAATTTGACGGACTGCTCCATTGGACTCATGGGGAATAAATGCCTTTAAACGGTCGGTCGCCCCGTGCTTGAGGTCCAATACTGCATCTCCAATATCACTTAAAACAGCGCTGGCCGTAGCATCCGGACCCGCCCCCTGACCGTAATGCAAGGTATCACCCACCACATCACCTCTTACAAGGATGCCATTATAAACGTCGCTTACATTGGCAAGTACATGATCATCAGGAATCAGTGCCGGATACATACTCACTTGAATCGAGCCGGCGCGAGAGATTTTTACTATCCCCAATAGCTTGATGGCGTAACCCAACTTACCGGCAAACTCCAAATCCATCGGACAGATGTGAGTAATCCCTTCAGTAAACACTTCCCCGGGTTTCACCCAAAATCCATGTGCCAAAGAGGCCAGAATACCCACTTTATGTGCCGCATCATGGCCATCAATATCGAGACTTGGATCAGCCTCAGCATATCCCTGTTGTTGGGCAAGCTTCACCGCGGCGGAAAATTCCATCCCCTCGTTCATCTTGGTGAGGATAAAATTACAGGTCCCATTAAGGATGCCGTATAGGTGGGTAACACGATTCCCCGCCAACGCCTCACGGATCACTTTAATGATCGGGACCCCTCCCGCTACACTGGCTTCGTAATACAGATTAGCGCCGGACTTTTCTGCTGCGGCAAACAGTTTCTCCCCATAAAAAGCCAACAGCGCCTTGTTTGCGGTCACCACAGGCTTTCCCTCACGCAGGGCCGCCAATACCACGTCTTTGGCAATCGTCGTCCCTCCGATAAGCTCCACCACCAAATCAACCTTGGGATCATTAACCACACTCTTCCAATCGGCAGTCAAAACCCCTTTAGACACCTTAAAATCACGCTTTTTCTTTAGGCTACGAACAGCCACCCGCTCTACGCGTAGGCGCAGACCAAGCCGTGATGCCATTAATGCACCGTTCCGGCGTAAAGCCTGCAAAACACCCCCACCAACGGTGCCGGCACCAATCAGGCCAATATTGACTGTACGCGTCATAAAATGGGGCGGGACTATGGCCATAAAACCCCAACTACTCAAGATTTTTGCCCTTTTTAACAGGTGCATTGCCCCCCATACTCCCCGCCTATGACTTGGCACAAGCAACTGCACTGGCAGATCATTATTGGTATGGTCATGGGGGCGCTCTACGGAGTACTTGCGGCAAACCAAGGTTGGGGAGAATTCACTCAAAATTGGATTAGCCCTTTTGGTAAAATTTTCCTGAATCTCCTCAAACTAATCGCCATGCCACTGGTGCTTACCTCGCTAATCTGCGGGGTGGCATCCTTATCAGATTTCAAAAAACTTTCACGAATGGGAAGTAAAACCATTGGCCTTTATTTGGCCACCACGGCAATCGCTGTCACGATTGGCCTGTGTGTGGTTAACACCATCAACCCCGGTGACAAACTGCCTAAGGAAACCGTCGAAAACCTCAAGGCACAATACGAAGCTGACGTCGCCAAGCGTAGCGAAGTGGCTGACAGCGCGAAAGAGCGCCGACCACTGCAGCCCTTGGTGGACATGGTTCCTGATAATTTCTTTGGATCGGCCAGTAGTAACCGCAATATGCTGCAGATTGTTTTCTTCAGCCTGCTGATGGGAATTGCCCTGATCCAGATAGAGAAAGACAAACGCAAACCGGTCTTTGATGTCATCAATGGACTGCAGGAAGTTGTTATCAAGATCGTGTTTATTATCATGATGATAGCCCCGGTAGGTGTATTTGCATTAATCGCAAACACCATCACCACGCTCGCCAAGGATGACCCTCACCAAATCGTGTCCTTGCTCGGTTCCTTGGGATGGTATTGTGCCGCCGTCATAATCGGCCTCCTCATCCATACGTTGGTTGTATACATCGGCTTACTGAAGGTGTTCACCAACATTTCTCTTAAACATTTTTTCAAGAGTATTGGGCAGGCACAACTGCTGGCATTTTCTACCAGCAGTAGTGGTGCCACCCTGCCGGTCACCATGAAGTGCGCTGAGGAAAAACTGGGCGCATCCAAGGAAGTATCCTCATTTGTTCTGCCCTTGGGAGCGACCATCAATATGGACGGCACGGCCCTCTATCAGGCAGTAGCCGCAGTCTTTATTGCTCAAGCCAGTGGAATAGATCTCACCATGGGAGCACAGATTACAATTGTACTGACAGCCGTACTCGCCTCGGTGGGCACCGCAGCCGTGCCCGGGGCTGGGGTAGTGATGTTAATCATTATTCTTGAGGCAATTAATGTCCCCGGTGCAGGCATTGCCCTCATTCTGGGAGTAGACCGTATTCTTGACATGTGCCGTACCGTGGTAAATGTTACTGGAGACTCGGCGGTGAATGCGATCATCGCCAATTCGGAGAACCAACTGGATCCCCCTCCAGCTCCGACAAGCTAGGATTCCCCAATCCTAACCCCAACTGAAAATGCCCGCCCTGCAGTCGGCAACTGGCGGAATCGGTGGCTATTACAGCTTCCGCATGATGCCTTACAGAACTTTGCGCTTTCCCGGCAGCGAAAGCGCATCTGCTTTGCCGGCGTCCATGGATCAACGTTATGGCTACAGTCAATCACCGGCAACCATCCCTCAGTACTCCACCAACAATGCAATATTGGGTTTGCGACCGTTTGTTGATCGAGGCAACCCCGTCCTCGTGTATGCTCAACATCAGGTAAATGCTGGAGTTGGCCCTTTCAAGCAGGGCTTAAACGTCTATATTTGAGGCGTTATTACCCTAAGCCCCCTCCTCCCTTCTTGACTGTGCGGCTTTTGCCCCTAATTATCGCGACCCATTTTACCCAACTATGACGACCATCATTGATATTCAAGCCCGTGAAATTCTCGACTCCCGTGGAAACCCCACCGTGGAAGCCGATGTTATCCTCGAAAGCGGAGCCATGGGCCGTGCAGCCGTTCCCAGTGGTGCCAGCACCGGAGTTAATGAAGCAGTCGAACTGCGTGATGGCATCAAGAAGCGCTATCTGGGCAAGGGTGTTCAGAAGGCGGTCAAAAATATTGAGACGAAAATTTTACCTGAACTCTTGGGTCGCGACTCCACCGATCAGGTGGGTGTGGATGACGCCATGCTGGCCTTGGATGGAACGGCCACCAAAAGCAAACTGGGAGCCAATGCGATTCTCGCTGTTTCCCTGGCCACAGCCAAGGCTTCAGCCAATGCACTAGGCCAACCGCTCTACAAATATATTGGCGGCCCCAATGCCAAGGTACTGCCAGTGCCCATGGCCAATGTGATTAATGGCGGTGCCCACAGTGATGCTCCCATTGATTTTCAGGAGTTCATGATCATGCCCACCGGTCTGCCTACCTTTAGCGAAGGTCTGCGATCCATTACTGAAATTTTCCACGCGCTCAAGGGAGTCCTAAAAAAACGTGGGCTTTCCACGGCAGTCGGTGATGAAGGCGGTTTTGCTCCACAGCTGAAAAGCACTGAGGATGCCATTGAATGCATCTTGACTGCCATCAAGGCGGCCGGCTACAAGGCAGGCAAACAAATCTTCCTGGCCCTTGATGTTGCCAGCAGCGAGTTCTATGACTCCAAAAAGAAGCGTTACATCTTCAAGAAGAGTGATGGCACCAAGATGACTGCCGACCAAATCGTGGATTTCTATGCCCAGCTGACCAAGAAATATCCGATTATCAGTATTGAAGATGGCTGCGATGAAAATGACTGGGCTGGCTGGAAGAAACTGACTGACAAGATTGGTGATCGCGTTCAACTGGTGGGCGATGACCTGTTTGTCACCAATACCAAGTTCCTGCAAAAAGGTATTGATACCAATACCGCAAATTCAATTCTGGTTAAAGTAAACCAGATTGGTTCATTGACTGAAACTCTCGATGCCGTGCAACTGGCCCATAACAACAACTACACCTCAGTTCTAAGTCACCGCAGCGGTGAAACTGAGGATGCAACGATTGCCGATTTGGCAGTAGCAACCAATTGCGGCCAAATCAAGACAGGTTCTCTGAGCCGCAGTGACCGGACAGCCAAATACAATCAACTACTACGGATTGAACAGGAACTGGGAAGCAGTGCCATCTACGGCGGTCGAATCTAGGTTTAAAGACCAACTTAAAGAAAAAGCCGGAGTCTTCCTCCGGTTTTTTTAGTGACTTCTGGTTTGCGGGCTGACTGCATAAGGCGTAAAGTTATACTATGAAGCGCACACTCCTAGGTCTGTTGACTTTCTGCCTGTGGTTTCCTTCGACGGGAGCGGGCAAACCGACGGCATCGGCAGTCGGCGCTTTCTTCATTGATGAAGTGTGGGCAAAGGTTGGTGAGCGAACTTGTCTCAAGTGTCACAACACCGAGGGGGATGCCTCTGAGAGCAAGTTTCTGATGCAGGATACTTCCCGGGATCTCAATGGGCTCAGTAAAAACCTTGAGGTGTTTTTGCAGATGGCCGCCAAGCGCAAGGCGGGCAAATCACGCTTGCTCGAAAAACCCACCGGCGGCCTAAAACATGAGGGTGGCGTGGTGCTTAAACCCGACTCAAGTGGCTACCGGATCCTGGAAGAGTTCGTTGACCGGTTAAGTGAATTTCAGGGCAGGAAAGATCTGCTCGCCGGTCATCATCAACCACCATTCTTTAATGGGCTTACAATGATGGCGCCTGATCGGTTGCTGCGGAGGGTTACATTGTCTCTTGCCGCTCGGTTGCCCACAAAAGAGGAGCACGCGGCGCTCAATAAGCGCGGCCTGAGGGCGTTGGATTCGATTCTTGATGAGCTCATGAAGGAGGAGGCCTTCTACGAGCGGCTGCTGGAGGGCTTTAACGATGTGTTCCTCACACAAGGCTATGATGGCAACAGCGAACGGATACTGTCCTACGATCACTTCAACAAGAGCAGGAATTGGTTCCTGAAGCATGACCTGAATCATGTGCCCGAGAAGGAACGGCAAAAGGCGCGTTACAAGCTGGCCGGTGATTACCGCCAGGCGCTCCGGCGCGAGCCTCTGGAGTTGATCAGGTACATCGTTGCCAATGACCGCCCGATTACCGAGCTGGTTACTGCCGACTACATCATGGTCTCGCCGTATTCAGCGCGTGGCTACGGGATTTATGAGCAGGTGCGCAAAAAGTTCAAGAATCCCGATGATCACCTTGAATATATTAGGACCCAATTGCCGGCCCTCAAGGCGCGCAGCGGGAAAGTCCAGAAATCAGAAACCGGGCGTTACCCGCACTCAGGCTTGTTGAGCACATTCCAATACCTACGCCGATACCCGACGACCGATACCAACCGCAATCGGTTGCGCGCCAGAATGTACTATCAGTTTTTCCTAGGGGTAGACATTCTGGAACTGGCCTCGCGTGTCAACGACGCAGCGGCCATTAGCGCTAAATTTGACAACCCAACGATGCAGGCTCCAGACTGCGTTGTCTGCCACCGGACCCTTGACCCGGTAGCGGGGCTTTTCCAGGACTTCAACGCCGAGGGGCACCTGGGCCCGCGGAAAGAGGGCTGGTACAAGGATGTGTTTGGGCCGGGGCTAGAGGGCGAGGGGCTCCCCCAAAAAGAGCAATGGCGCGCATTGCAGTGGCTGGGCGAGCGTACCGCAAAAGACCCGAGGTTCACCGTGGCGATGGCTGAACACGTTTATTACATCCTCATGGGCCGCCGGGTGTTGCTGCCACCTGAGGATATCGATGATCCGATGTTCGGAGCGAGACGCCGCGCGTATAAGCAGCAGCGAAGACTGATAGAAGATGCCGCGAAGCGGTGCGCAAACGCCAACTTCAACCTGAAGGTCATTTTCAAGGACTTGATTGCATCGAAACTCTATCGTGTTGACGGCTTGGCTGCAGCATCTGGAAACCCACAGCGCCAAGAAGAGCTTGATGATGTCGGACTGGTTCGTCTGCTGACCCCTGAACAGCTTGAGCGCAAGTTGACGGCGTTATTCGGGCAGGAATGGGGGGAGCTCGTGGGGCGCGAAAGTAAATTTATGATACTCTACGGCGGCATCGACTCAAAATCCGTCACCGAACGGATAAGCGATCCGAGTGGAGCGATGGGGGCTGTCCAGCGGATCATGGCCAATGATGTAGCCTGCAGGAATGTGGTTCTGGACTTCAGCCGCAAATCCAGGGAACGCCTTCTCTTCCCGAATATCGAACCGGATGTGGTGCCCGGTGACAAGCCCGACTCTGAGGCAAAAATTCGCCGGGCAATCGTGCATCTGCACCAGCATCTTCTGGGGCAGGAACACACCGCTTATCATCCTGAAGTTGAGCGGACTTATCAGTTGTTTGCCGGGATCATAGTTGAGGCGCGCGCAACCAAGGGGCTCGATAAGCGCGAGAGTTATCACTGCGGACGAATTGAGGGCCGCCGGATTGAAGACCCCAACTACACGCTGCGCGCTTGGCGCGGGGTGGTTACTTATCTATTGCGTCAACACGACTTTCTCTATGAGTAGACCAACGTTCATTACCCAGAGAACATCATGAATCGCCGTGAATTACTAAAACTCTGCGGATCGGCCGGCTTGGGCTTTGCCGCGCCAATGGCATTGCCACCCCTTTGCCAAGGGGCCGAACCCAAGGGGCAACTGCCGGACTATGTTGGGCCCTACTACGCCATCTTCAACGCCTCGGGTGGCTGGGACACCACTTACCTGATGGATCCCAAGGGTGTTGATGGAATCAATCGACTGTATAAGGAAGGTGATATCCTGACCCACGGGAAGCACAAGTTTGCGCCAACTGCCAAGCAAGTCCAGAAAGGCATCAGCAATGAGGATTTCTTCAGGAAATACGGCAGTGAATTGCTGGTGATAAATGGTCTTGATTACTCGGTCAACAATCATGCCCCGGGCTCTCGTTACATGGCCACGGGCAAGCTCGACAGCCTCGCCTACCCGACCTTTGCCGCGCTCGTTGCCAGCTGTAGGGGGCCCGATGTGCCGCTCGCTTTCCTGACCTTTGGCCAATATTCAGCCACGGGAAATTTGGTACCGATGTCCCGGGTGCCGTATTTGAATTCAATGAATCTGCTGGCCAATGCCGACGGAATTCAGGGTAACAGCCGCAGCCCCTATCACGATGATTTTGTTACTGACCGGATTGAACGCGCCCTGAAGGAGCAGGCAAAAGCGCGCGCGGCCAAGGTGCGACTACCGCGGGTCGAGCGTTCCCAAAGCATGCTTTACGCCGCGCAACTTAATTCAAAGGCCCTTGAGCGCGTCACCCCCTACATCCCCAAGGCCTCGCCCAAAGGACGGCTCTCGCTGCAGGCTGACATTGCGCTGGCCTCATTCAAGGCCGGGGTATGTGTCTCGGCCAATTTATCGATTGGCCAGTTTGATAGCCACGGCAATAATGATCCTGACCAAATGAGACTGATTTCTGAGTTTCTGGATGGGATCGACTACATGCTCACGAAAGCTGAGGAACTGAAGATCCGCGATAAACTCGTTATCGTTATCCAAAGCGAAATGGGACGCACTCCAACCTACAACAAGGGCCAAGGCAAGGATCACTGGTCCATTGGCTCGATCATGTTCATAGGCCAAGACATCCGAGGCAACCGTGTAATCGGGGCCACTGATAACAATCAGCTGCCGACTCCCGTGAATGCAAAGTCACTGTCCAATGACAGGGAAAAAGGAATCCGTGTGCGCCCTGAGCACATCCACAAGGCACTCAGGGAATTTGCCCGGATTGATAAACACAAGTTTAGCAGCCAATTCCCCTTAAAGGTTTCTGACAAAGACCGACTCCGGGGTTTGTTTGGTTAATGGATAATTATATCGCTGATCGATTTAGCCATATCATTCTGTTCTACTTTCGCCTCTTCCTCAAGAAACGTTGATTCCATGAAAAACCAGCCTCTATCACCTGAACTTTATGAACAGCACCTCGAGGTGACGCGCCGTTATTTCATGCAACTAGGGACCGTGGGCCTGACTGCACTGAACACCCAAGGGCTTTGGGCCAGAGATTCAGACGAATCTCTTCTGACTGATGCAACTGAGGACCTGGAATACCTCACCCCGCCCAACGAGTTTAGGACAGTGGAACGAGGCAAGCCTTTGCCATATACACTACCACTGGAAAAACGTCTGGAATTAGGATTGGAAAGGCGGACCTGGAAACTTGAGGTCATTCCTGATCCCAAGAGCAATGTCCAGATGGTCAATCCGCTTTCCCGTGAGAAGGGAAATGCGCTGGACTTCAAGGGACTCATGAAACTGGCCCAGAAACATGCGGTACGTTTTCTCAAGGTCATGACCTGCCTCAACATGAAAGAGCCCCTGGGAATGGGCCTTTGGGAAGGAGTCCCCTTGCGCAACGTTATCTGGACCACCAAACCCACGGCCAACATTCGGCGCGTCTATTTTTACGGGCATCACAATGAGGACCCCAAACAACTATTCCAGAGTTCACTGTCCATTAATCGCGTTCTGGAGGATCCTCCGGGCGACAACCCCATCATCCTTTGTTACAAGTTAAATGGCCAGTGGCTTAGTGGCAGGCGTGGCGGACCGGTGCGCATGTTGGTTTCCGATGCCTACGGCTTTAAGTCGGTGAAGTGGCTCAAGAGCGTGGTACTCACCAATAATCATCAGGCCAATGACACCTACGCCAAGGGCAATAACGACATTGATAGCCCGATGAAATCTATGGCCCGTTTCATCTACAAGCCCCTGAAGGAGAAGGCCGGAACCCCCATCGCGATAACCGGCCTTGCCCACGTGGGCATAAGCGGATTAAGCAGGGTACAGGTGTGGATCAATCCGCAGGATAAAAAGTGGCCCAAGGAGGATCCCTGCTTTACCAAGGCTCACTGGCAGGATGCAAAAATCCTGCCGCCACCCACCAAGTGGGGCGGTGATTTACCCGAAGGCAAGCTACCATCCGATGTGCGATTCTTCACCAGTGAAGGCCAACCCAAGCACTGGCCCATGCGCTACACGATCGCCCACTGGGCCACGCTCCTCAAGGGTATTGCCCCCGGCAAATATGATATCTATTGCCGCACCATTGATGCCAACGGAATCGCCCAGCCCATGCCGCGCCCATTCCGAAAATCCGGCCCCAATACAATCCAGAAAACTTCGATTACAATAGAGATTTAGAGGCTATGCGCACCGCACGCACAACACCACATCAGGTGAAACCTCAAGGCGAACCTCAGCAATGAGTTGCTTGCATTTGCCACACAAGCCATAGGTTCCCTTATCCATCCGTTTAAGAGCATTGGCAATACGCTGGAGTTGCTGCTCCTGCCGACGACGCAGTTCAAGGGCCATCTGCTGGTTTTGCATGGCATCCATACGCGAAAGACGCCCAATCGAGGTGTCCAGTTCCACCACACCCGAATCCTCTTTGCTGGATTCCATGGCGGAACGAATTTCTTCAGCCAATAACTCGAGGCGGGAACGAAAATGATCGAGGCGGTCCGTATCCATGAACCAAAAAAACTACTGTTAATCTTGCTCAACTCCCATCTTCTCAAAGAAGACAACGTGCTGCCAAGGAAGCTTCTTGTATGTTTCCACATGCTTAAGAGGAAACAAGGACGCTTCTTTAATCACCTGTTCTTCAGTCATCTTGTGCAGGCGTTTGATCGGCACTTTAGGGTCTTCAGCGCGGTATTCCACGAAGGCCACGCGACCTCCCGGAATCCATATTTTGGTTCCGGGATTAAGGGCATCCCATTGCTCATGCTCAATCTTATCGTTCAACATTTGGATGCGGCGATATAACTTATTATAGTCCTTCCCTATTGATTCAAGGGTTTCTCCCTTCTTTACTTTATGAATGGTCGCTGGCTTGAGAGCCTTCACAATGCCACTCATCATTTCATAGGGATGTGAAAATTCATGGTACACATCAACCATGATGACAAGATCCATGGAGTTAGCGTCAAGATTCGGATCCTTTATTGTACCGAGATGGTCCTTCACATTGGTGATAGCTGCCTCCTTCATATTTTTTTTCAGATCATCCAGCATCTTTTGCTCAATATCCACACCTAGAACAACACCTTGAAGTCCAATTTTCTTCGCCATGCGCCGTGCGATGTAACCTGTCCCCACACCAATATCGGCTACTTGGTTGCCGGGCCTAAGATTAAGGCATTTAATCATCTCTTCGGTGTTCTCCTCTTTTTCTCGCTCAGGTCGCTCCAACCAAGTCGCCCCCGCATGACCCATTACATGAGAGATCTGTCTTCCCATATAAAACTTACCGATGCCTTCAAAATTGGATCGTAGCACCTGCTGGTACAACGCATCCGTACCCGACAGTGTAACTGGACCGAAAGGCTTAGGCTTAACCGTTTTATCCTGCGCAACCAGAAACCCCGTAGCGCAGAGGGAAAGGGAGAGTAATTTACAAATCCTCGTCATGAAATTCACCTAATTGGCGTATGAAAGTATAGTGGTAAGGGTAAAGTACTAGAGTTCGCTTCGCTGCCTCCTTGCCGTTGGCTGGAACCGTAAAGGGAAGACTTAACACGTACAGGGCACTCCCTCCAGCAAGAGCTAAAATCCCCAACGGTCGACATATGAACACATCAGCAATAATTGCTGGAGCATCCTTCCCTGATCCAGCCGGGTTTGCGTTTACCTTTCCTGTAAATACCATGGATACTACCAAAAGAACCACCAAGTTTTGTTTGAGCTTTCCCATCCTTAACCTCCTTGCCTCATAAGAATCTATTAAGCCCGCAAAGTCAATCCACACTTGGCCACAGTAGACTTGCCATTAACGAAGCTAAGAGGCTAAATCTGCTCCGTGGAAAAGGCAGATCGAGCATGGGAAACTGGGTGTCATCTCTCCCCTTTGGCACTCTTAATTGGCATTCCGGCGGCTAATATAGTGGCTCCTCTGGTGATTTGGTTTGTTCGCAAAAACAGCTCCCCATCCACCGACCGTCATGGGCGTGCGGTGTTGAATTTTCAGATTTCCATAACCCTTTACTTCGCCGGACTTTTCCTCCTGAACATTATCGCCCAAAAAACCTCCAGCCTTGGCATGCTCGAAACCCCTGTTGGTATATGCATGCGTACCTGGGCATATCTGAATATATTATTTATCCTACGGGCTGCCTACGATTCTGCCCAAGGGAAACTTTACCAATACCCATTCTCCATACGTTTCCTCCCCCAATAATACATAACTTAATATCGCGGACGCTCGCTTGCACGGTTTCCAATGCGGATACGGGTTTAATCGTTCAAAAACGTAGCATCCTTTGACTTCAAACGCATCGCTTTTGGTAAAGCCTTAGCATCGAGACGGATAACAATTCGGTGTATACCGGGTTTTAGTTCCGCGGTGAATTGATTGCCGCGCTTAAGCGGCTTCCCATCAATCCATGCCTCGGTCTGGAGCTCGTCTGGAATCTTAAAGGTGATTAAGCCAGCTTTCTGGACTTCAAATTTAGTTCCGGCAAATACATGCACCAGCCCCACATGTCGACCAACAGCCGT
Organism: Verrucomicrobiota bacterium; assembly: GCA_030747505.1. Taxonomy (GTDB): domain Bacteria; phylum Verrucomicrobiota; class Verrucomicrobiia; order Limisphaerales; family UBA1100; genus UBA1100. The sequence goes on from JASLKQ010000005.1 coordinate 57,545, forward strand.
AACCTCGGTAATATCCTCCGCCGGCAAATCCCCGTTCACGCGCGTGGGCACCAGTTTCCAGCCAGCATTATTGCCGGCTCCCAGAACATGATTGGACCACTTTTTTTCAAAGTCTTCCTGCACAATCTTTTCGATGCCGTACTGCTCCACGCGATGGGTTCCGGGAAGCAAGCGCCAGGTTCGTGCCACACCGGTTTTGGTCGCGTCAAACGGACCTGCCTTACCCAGCTCGGCGAGGAAACGGTAAAGATCGAGCTGTTCTTTTTCGGTCAGACTCAGAATCAGTGCCGGCGGCATAAGTGACTGTCCATTAATTTTCCTTTTCACCTGATTGCGGGGAATGGAAATCAGTTTATCAGCCGCATCACGAATCACAATTTCCGCACCAGTCTGGCTTACCTGTACGCCCACCAGCGAACGGTTGTCCTTTGTTTCCACGACCACTGAATGATAGCCTTCCTTGATCTTGCGGTTCGGATAAAGAATGGACTCGATCAAATAATCTGGCTGCGCACTGGTTCCGATGGAGGTGAAATCCGGCCCCACCTTCCCGCCTGCTCCACCAATGGCGTGACATACCGTGCAGGCCAGCGCCTTGCGACGGTAGACTTTCTCACCAGCAAAGGGATCACCCTCTTTCATGACGCGGGCGGCCAACGCCTTGAGCTCGCCGGCATTCATCTGCTTGGTTAATAGTGAAATATTTTGCGAACGCGCCAAGGCTTCCACCAACACCTTTTCATTTCGACCGCCTTCGCGTGCCGCCCGCAGACCGGCACTGGCCACAGGCTTGGACAACTGTACGCCAGCCAGACCACCGGCGAGGAGACTCCCTGCTCCCCGGTTACTAAGCAGCCCGCGCCAAAGTTCAAGAGCGCTATTGGTGTCCTTGGTGTCCCTGAGTACAGCATAAACCTCGTTGAGTGAACCTTTGAGGTTGAATCGGCCCAAAGAACGGGCGGCAGCCTGACGAATCTCCAAAGGCTTATCTGCAGCAGCAAGTTTCTTGAGGCCATTCAATACTTTGGACCCGCGAATCTGTACGAGGCTATCAAAGGCCACTCCACTACCCTCTGCGGCAATCACCAGCAAGGGCTCCACCAACTCAGCCCGTTTCCAAGTGCCCGCCAACTGAACAGCAAAGTTACGAGTAGCATCATTATCTGTCTTGATAAACCTCCCCACACCGCCAAGGTCACCGACTGGGCGAACATTCCGCAGAGAAGCCGCACGTGCCAGGGCGGACAAAACACGGGGATACACATCAGGCTCAAAACCTCCTTCTCGGAGTTGTTTGTACATAAGGGCGAGCTCGCCCGCCCCACCCGCAGCACCAACCAGTTCAATTAATGGTCCCGCCCCATCAGCAGGCAACTTGCGTTGGCGCACAAGCTGACCGATAAGGGATGCCGCCTGGTTGGGCGGCATCGAGCGCAAAGCAAACTCGGCATGGGCAATCTTATCCTTGAAATTAAGCGCACCATTCTGCATGCCACGCACAAAGGGTTCGGCCAGATCATTCATGGTAAGCCACAGGCCGTAATCGAGAAATTTGTCCATTGGCTGATCAAGGGCCTGCAGGGCATATTGGGCATACTGATGCGCAGCAGCCGAATCCTTCATTTCGGCATACACACGCATGGCCTCTAAACGGACTCGAGGATGCTCATCACGGATACCAGCAGCGGCGTGTAATTGGGTAGTATTCAGACGGTCATGCCAATGGGCTAAAACACGCATGGCTGCCGCACGAACACGTGCGTCATTAGCCTCAAGGGTAAGCATCAATAGCGAAGCGTTCACCACGTTAACTGCCTCGTGTAACCATAATGCCTCAAGTTGAGCCGTTTCATTTTCTCCATGGCGATCGAGCCATTTTTTTAGATCCTTCAATATCTTTGGACCACGCTCGTGCAATACTCTCCGAGCCTTGGCCTGATCGTATGCGTTTTCGGTCAACAGCGTGTCCATGAGAATCGTGTTTTTTTCCTTGGTGAAATCGCGTGGCTTTTGCAGTGAACGTCCCTTGAAGGTCACACGCCAGATACGGCCATGAACCTTGTCGCGGCGTGGATCGCGAAAATCCACCTCACCATGCTGAATAATGGGGTTGGACCAATCGGCTATATACAGTGCCCCATCAGGGCCCTGTTTCACATCGATTGGCCGGAAATGAGCACTACTACTGCGAATGAAATCGCCCAGATGCTCAGCAGCATAACCGGCACCATTCTCGGCAAGGTTAAACCGAACAATACGGTGCGCGCGAAAATCACAGGTAATGGCCTGCCCTTGAAAACCTTTGGGAAAATGTGGGCTTCTCAGAATCTCCAGTCCGGCAAATTTGGGATAATTACCCGGGCTAATGGTATCCATTATCCGACGAGCCCCCGCATAGGTACGATACATTGCGCCAGGAATAGCGTAGCTGATCCCCTGAAAACCCGCTCCATCAGTAACAAAAGACTGCCCGTATCGATTAAAATGATGTCCCCAGGCATTTACCCAACCACGGTACTGGACACCTGCCTGCTGTGTATCAGGACGCAACCACATCACACCGCCACTCTTGAGTCTTACCACCCCATGTGGAGTCTCCAGATGGCTGCGAATGTATATGGATTGGTTGAAGTAGAGTCGCCCATCGTGTCCCCAGCGAAGCGTGTGCAGCGTATGGTGGGTGTCCTCAGTACCAAAACCCGATAGCACAATGCGCTTTTCATCAGCCTTGCCATCACCATCGGTGTCCTTGAAGTGCAGCAACTCCGTGCTTTGCCCCACATAACACCCTCCATCACCAGGCTCCACCGCAGTGGGAATGAAAAGCCCTTCGGCAAACACCTTGGTCTGATCAGCCCTGCCATCACCATTGGTGTCGTGTAGAACGACAATTTTATCATTGGCAACCTGTCCCGGTTTCACCTGTGGATATACTTCGGAGGTAGCCACCCAGAGTCGACCTTGTGGGTCAAAATTCATCTGGATGGGTTTGGCCAATGAAGGATTTTCGGCAAAGAGTGTGATCTCGATCCCCTTCATGGTATCAAACTTCGGTAATGGCTGTGGTGTGCGGATGGGTGCTTCCGGCTTGGCAATTGAGGGGGATGGCATTGGGCGAAGATCACGCCGAATGGCAATCTCCTTTTCCTTGGCAATCACCAAGGGATCAAATCGGGGAATCTCCACGGCATTATTACCCTGCTCGCGTTTACGAAAGCCAAAAATATAGGCCATGTTTTGTGGTCGTGATCGATCGAAAAAAAGCTGATTCTTGCGCTCTATTAATGCGCGAAGCTGGGAGGCGGACGGAGTATTCACACGTAAATGCCTCTTCACACCAAGCTGGCGACATATCTCATTGGCTATTGTCCTATAACCATGATTAGTAGGGTGTATCCCATTTTCGGTAAGTGCCTTTTTTGCGGTCACCAAAGGCGGAGCATCAAAGAGCGAGACAAATCGATCCCCTTCATTTTCAGCCATAACCCTTAACTCCTCGGTATAGGCAGCCAATTGTCGATTATGCACCGAGGGATCGGGCAACCCTTTCCCAAGATGCTCGTGTCGAATTGGCGAAAGTACTACATACCGAATAGAAGAAGTGCCGGAGGCCTTGGCTATAGCTGCCTTGAGGGCACGTATATCTTTACCGAACTGCTCGGGCTGATTTTCATATGAGCTGGCCATCCCATAACCGAGAAAAACTACCGTTGGCTTTACCAATTCGATTTGTTTCTGCAGTTGCCTCCATCCTTCACCAGCAGATTCGCGACCGGCTTGTAGCAGACTGAGCCCTGCACGCGACACTCCACGAGGGGTATCCCCACTCCAGCCAAGATTGCGAAAAGTAATATTCCGGTCTGGCCAAGCCGTTGTAAGATACAGTTCAAGGTGATTATATTCCTGCATACGCTCGATGAACGCATCCCCAAGGAAAGCAACCCTATCCCCGTCCTGAAGTTCGAAGGCAGCTGATTTCAAGGAACTCACACTGAAAATTTGTGCGACAATAAATACGTTAAAGAGAAGTCTCATGATCTAGTGATTCAATTTTGATTTACCCATATCCAAAACTGGTAAGAAGTTACCTATTTATTGGTAACAGTTCGCAGCACGATCACCGATAGCGGCACCGTAAGTGATGCTGGCCCACGCAGGCAACTCGCGTGATGGATTCCGCAAAGCTAAAAAAAGTGCCAACGGAGAGAAAAATGCGCAAAAAGCCTGTTTCATAATGAAAAATGGTCACGAATCAAACCGTTTTTGGCTTCCTCATGCAAGCAGTTTGAAAGAACGATAAACAGTTCTCATGGCGATTAGGATTGAATATCCGGCCATTTATTGTACTGTTTTCCGCGTGACCTTTTTCTCCCACGCCCCGCCGGGCGTCCTAGGCGCATTGTCGTCTACTCCCGGCGAAAACACATTAGATTGGGTGGCCCTGCTGATGCTTGGTTTATTCCTGGGTATTCTTTTGGTCTCAGGTTGTTCTTTCTTTGTTACTCGAAGAAAAATTGCCCAAGCGGAGCGTGAAAAAGTAATGAGCCAACCCCCTATACAGAAAATGATTCCCAGCAGCTTAAACTTACCTGAGCAATGGCTGGCCATCCGCAGTGGCAACGTAGCAGCGGTTCAGGAGACATTAGGACTATCCAAACCAAGACGTTGTTCATGGGAGGACGGATTCGCTATTTCAGGGGTCGAAAGACTCTTTATTTCCCCACCGGTTAATGGCTGGATTCTCGTAGTCGGCCCAGCCCTCCCAGCGCCTGAAGAGGATGTTGATTTCTGTTTCCATTTTATCTGCCACATCAGCAAACGTTTAGGCCATGTGCAATACTTTAGCCTGAACAGTGCCTTGAGTCACCATTGCTGGGTACGCGCCCATACCGGTCGCATTGAGCGTGCTTATGCCTGGTGTGGAGAAACCCTATGGAACCAGGGAACCATTACGCCTGAGGAATCTGTATTGGGAATGGAATGTCATCAATATGGAGATTCCATTGAAAATTTGGATTTAAAACAAGTCAACCGCCTCAACAATAATACGGCTGACATATCGCAATTGGCCGCGCGCTGGAGCCTGAATCCCGCCGCACTCAAGTCGGATGTGTTTGCCAAAAGTGCAGGCATCACGGGCGAATTATTCCCCGCTGCCTCTGAAACCGAAACCGAGTAACCGGCGTCCCCCGCGCCCAACCAGAATTTTAATATGTCATTTGAACTGGCACTCAAGGAGATTGAACCCACTTTTACCACCGACGACGGCATCGAGGTGCAAATCCGGCCGCTGGAAGCCGGCGACGAAAAGGCCCTGCTCGGTTTTTTCAAAAACCTACCCGAACCGGAGGTCATGTTTTTCAAACGCCGCGTGCGCGATCCCGAAGTGATCAAGCAATGGTGTGAGAACATCGACCTTTATGCGCGACTGCCGCTGCTGGCCCTGCACGAAGGCAAGGTCATCGCCGTGGCCTCCCTCCT
>JASLKQ010000060.1 GCA_030747505.1 Verrucomicrobiota bacterium
TCGCCCATCCGTTCAAAATCAATCACTCGAGAGTAGGCACTGGCCCCAACAGTGATCATCCGCGGCTTGTGTTCATCAGCCATGGCCGCCAGCTGATCATAATCAATTCGTTCATCCTCTTTGCCCACACCGTAATGAACGATCTCAAAAAATTTACCGGAGAAATTCGCCGCATTGCCATGGGTCAAATGCCCCCCATGGCTCAAATCCATGGTGAGCATTTTGTCACCCGGCTTGAGAAGCGCAAAGTAGACACCCATGTTCGCCCCGCTCCCCGAATGGGGCTGTACATTCACATAGTCGGCTCCAAACAATTCCTTGGCACGGGAAATCGCCAGTTCTTCAACAACATCCACGTGTTCACATCCTCCATACCAACGTTTAGCCGGATACCCTTCGGCGTATTTATTGGTTAACACCGAGCCCTGTGCCTCCATAACCGCGGGACTGGTAAAGTTTTCGCTGGCTATTAACTCAATATTTTCCTGCTGCCGTTGTTTCTCCAAACGAATGACCTCTTCGGTGGCCGGGTCCACGTTTTCGACACGCCCACTTCCCTCCAGTTTCTCCACGCGCCGTTCATGGCGACCACCTTCAAAGTCTCCTTTCATAAATACATCGACAATTCCCTTGGCCGTTTCAGCACCGGTTTGGGTCGAACCCAAACAGATTACATTAGCATCGTTGTGTTTGCGGGTGAGAGCAGCAGTTTCCACATCAGTGACCAGTGCCGCCCGCACCCCGCTAATTTTATTAGCGGCAATACTCATTCCAATGCCACTCTTACAAATCAGAATACCGAACTTGTGTTGACCGCTGGCTACACTACGACTCACCGCTTGAGCAAAATCCGGGTAATCACAGGAGCCGGCACTCGTCGACCCATAATCCTGCAAAGGAATCCCCTGACTCTCCAGGTGTTTCTTGAGTGATTCCTTAAGCTCAAACCCACCGTGGTCCGCCCCAATCGCGAGGGTCAACTGATCGTTATTCTTGTCTGTCATCAACTGTTGTTCCAGGAATGGTATAATCGCATCTACACCTTGTTTAATCTGGTTGCGGCATATCTTATATATTTCCAAATCACCACCAATGGGGTCTGAAATCTCACGTCTCTCTGCAGGCAATTCCTCCACAAACTCCCGCAACAGAAAAATCTTTTCCCGAGCCTGAGGAAAATATCGTGTCATATTTTCAACATGCCCATTGGCCAAACCAAAAATGTAGTCCACTGAATCGACTAATTCAGGGGTAATTTGAGTGCTCCTTTGGGCCGCAATATCAATGCCCACTTCCTGCATGGCGGTGACTGAATGCGCACTGGGGGTCTGCCCATCAATCGTGGCCAATCCCGCAGACAGGGACTGGTAGCCCCCCCGCTCACTGGTAAGTTCGCGGAAAAACCCCTCAGCCATTGGACTGCGACATACATTGCCCGTACAAACAAAGAGAATTTTTTTCATGCCCCGAGGGCTTGACTTGGTCAATCGACCAACGCCTTGGCAGCAATATCCCTGCGAATATGTGCCCCTTCAAACCTTATTTTATCCACAGCCCCATAGGCCTGATTCCTGGCTTTTTCAAGAGTACTCCCCAAAGCCGTAACTCCCAACACGCGGCCTCCACTGGATTGGATCTCCCCATCCTCCAACGATGTCCCCGCATGAAAAACCTTCACCTCTTCAGTCAATTCTGCATCTTCAATGCCTTCAATGACCTTTCCCTTTTCGTAACTGCCCGGGTATCCTCCTGAGGCCATCACGACACATACCGCAGCCTCTTCCTTCCATTGCACGTCCATTTCCGCCAACCGCCGGTCAATGCAGGCCTCAAAAAGATCCACCAAATCCGTCTCCAAACGCATAAGGTAGACCTGAGTTTCCGGATCACCCCAACGCGCATTAAATTCAAGCACCTTGGGTCCATCATCAGTGAGCATCAATCCAGGATATAACATCCCGCGAAAATCAATTCCTTCAGCCAAACATCCCTGCAACCAGGGCTCAACCACCGCACAGGCCACGGCCTTTAATTCATCCTCATTCAGAAAAGGAGCCGGGGAATAGGTGCCCATTCCTCCTGTATTCAATCCTTCATCCCCATCTAATGCTCGTTTATGGTCCTGCGCAGTTGGAAACAAAATATAGGACCTCCCGTCAGCCAAAACATGCAAACTGACCTCGACCCCTTCAAGAAATTCCTGAATGACAATACTTGTCCCAGCCTCTCCAAATTGTTCATCCACCATAATGGAATCAATGGCCTTCTCGGATTCTTCAATGGTACTGCACAACAATACCCCCTTGCCCAAGGCAAGGCCATCAGCCTTAACGGCGCATTTACCATCAAGCTCTGCGGCAAAAGTCTTGGCGGCCGTGGGAAAATCAAACGTTCCGGAGCGGGCAGTGGGAATCTTATGGCGCACCATAAAATCCTGACTAAAGACTTTAGAGGCCTCAAACTGTGCTGCTTCCTTATTCGGCCCCCATATACGGAATCCATTTTCCTCGAATAAATCCACAATTCCCAATGCGAGAGGATTATCAGGGCCGACTACTGTGAGATCTGGTTTCTGCTCTCGAGCAAACTTCAACAACAAGGACAAGTCTTCTGCCCCAATGGGCACACACTCAACGGGCTCTCCATTACGCGTAAACTCACCTGAAACACCGCCATTTCCCGGAGCCACCCAAAGCTTGGTCACACGCTCGCTCTGTGAGAGTTTCCAAGCCAGCGCATGTTCTCGACCCCCTCCACCTATCAAAAGAACTTTCATTAGGCCAATTTTACCTTTCCATTCCCCTTGGTCACCTCTCCGATAATCCATGCCTCATGGCCTTGACGCCGTATGCTTCGCAGGACCCCATCAGACCTCTCACCCGAGACAATTGCTGTCATCCCAATACCCATGTTAAAGACCTGATGCATCTCGATATTGTCAACTTTCCCGTGCTTTTCGATCAATTCAAATACCGGCAACACAGGCCAACTCCCGCGTTCTATTTTCACCGCACATTTCTTGGGCAACACACGCGGAATGTTATCGATGAACCCTCCCCCGGTAATGTGGGCGAGGCCTTTGATAATTCGAGCTGCTTTCGGCTTATTGTAACTCTTGAGTAAAGCCTGAACCAAAGGTCCATAGCTGCGGTGCACCTTTAATAGTTCATCGCCCACACTGCATCCCAACTCCGAAACACGCGAACGGGGCTTGAGTTTCAGCGTTTCAAAAAACACTTTCCGAGCCAACGAATAACCATTGGTATGCAGCCCGTTGGAGGCTATCCCGATTAGAGCATCCCCAGGCTTGATCCCGCGGCCATCCAACATTTTAGCTTTATCAACCACACCTACTATGGTGCCGCTTACATCATACTCACCCTTCTGGTAGAACCCCGGCATCTGTGCAGTCTCACCGCCAATCAAAGCGCAGTTATTTTCAGCACAACCTTGCGCAAACCCAGCAATAATTTCATCAAACACCTTTGGCTTCAGTTCTCCTGTGCCAAGGTAATCGAGAAAAAATAAGGGTTCAGCCCCCAAAACAGCAATGTCATCCACACAATGATTCACCAAATCCTGACCGATGGTGTGATGTCGATTCATGGCAAAAGCTACTTTAAGCTTGGTTCCCACGCCATCCACGCTGGAGACCAGAACCGGTTGCTTGTATTTGCTCGATTTAAGAGCGAACAACCCTCCAAAACCTCCTACTTTACCCATAACTTCAGGCCGCGAAGCTGCCTTAAGCATTTTGTTTAAACCCGATTTGAGATGATTACTAACCTCCAGGTTAACCCCCGCTTTTGCATATGCACTTTTGCCCATCGTTACAGCAGCTTGGGTTGGGAATCATCTCCTGCAAGGCTTTCAGCACGGTCACGCCTTCGCTCCATGATATGTTTATCAACAGTCGGGTCATATTCCACGGGGTAATTCCCATCGTAACAGGCCATGCAGAATGATTGCTCCGGTTTTCCTGTAGCTCGAACCATGCCTTCTTGCGAAAGATAATTCAGGGAGTCGGCATCAAGATATTGGCATATCTCACCCAAATCATAGTTTGCTGCCATCAGTTTGCTGCGGTCTGGAAAATCTATCCCATACACACATGGATTCTTATGTGGGGGACAGCTTACCAGCACATGCACCTCTTTTGCTCCGGCCTCCTTAAGACTGTTCACCCGCTTCTTGCACGTCGTCCCGCGCACAATCGAATCATCGACAATGATCACACGTTTATCCTTCACCAAATCAGTGATAAGGTTGAGTTTCACTCGAACGTTAAAGTCACGGATCAACTGGGTAGGCTGCAGAAAACTCCTTCCCACATAGTGATTGCGCACAAAAGCCATTTCAAAAGGAATCCCACTTTCCAGTGAGTAACCCAGAGCAGCACAGTTGCCACTATCAGGGATGGGAACAACTATATCCCCTTCAAGTGGGTTTTCCCGGGCAAGTTCACGGCCCATGTCCACCCGTACCTTATAGACATTTCTATCAGCCAGATTGCTGTCAGGCCGCGCAAAATAGACATATTCAAAAATACAAAATGACCTTTTGGTTTGATCGGGAAAGGCTTGGATACTCCGCAGTCCTTTATCGTCTATAATGACAATCTCACCCGGTTCCACGTCACGGACAAACTTCGCCTGAATGAGATCTAACGCACAAGTCTCACTGCTGAGCACATAACCACCATTTTCCATTTTACCCAGACATAATGGACGAAACCCATGCGGATCACGCACTCCTATCATTTCCTTGCCGGTCATAATCAGTAAGGAATAAGCTCCCTCGAGTTTTCGAATGGTGGAAACCAACGTGTTCTCACCGTTGTCGGTGGGCTGAGCAAGCCAATGGAGCACGATCTCACTATCAACGGTTGTTTGGAATATGGAACCGCGTTCTTCAAGCTCTTCACGCAGCGCCGAAGCATTGGTTAGATTACCGTTGTGCGCTATCGCAATTTGACCGCGAAAGCAGTCAACCGTCAGGGGTTGGGCATTACCAATATGGGAACTACCCGTTGTGGAATACCGCGTGTGACCAATGGCCATATCTCCAACCAGTCCGTGTAACACATCTCCCTTGAACACCTGTGGAACCAACCCCATCCCCTTATGTTCAAAGAATTGCTTCCCATCAGAAGACACAATACCGGCACTTTCCTGACCTCGATGCTGCAAAGCATAGAGACCGTAGTAGGTCAACTCGGCTGCGTTTGGGTGCCCATGAACACCGAAAACGCCGCAGTAGTGTTTGGGGTGGGTTTCTTTGTCCATACTCAAGCCATTGCGTTGCCGATCGAATTCCACCAGAGATCATGCAGTCCAGCAATCTCCCACGCATATTCTTCATTGAAGAGTTTAACTTTCAACTGGTCACCGCCCACGGTTCCAATACGCTGAGCTGGAACACCCATCAATTTTGCCCGCTCCACCGTCTTAACCGCATCAATATCCGAAGTAGAGATAATGATACGACCATGCGATTCTCCAAAAAGCAGTGCATCACTCCTGATATCCACAATACTCGACAGGTCTACGTCCGCGCCAAGAAAACAGGGTGTGTTGCGACCATGCAACTCTGAAAAACAACTTTCAGCCAAAGTCACAGCCAATCCACCCTCGCTGCAATCATGAGCACTCTTGATGAGACCACTTTGGATTAACCCCAGCAGAGTCGTCCCCAATGTTCGTTCTATTCCCAGATCGCAAACCGGGGGTTTCCCGTTTTTACACCCATGGATCACCTGTAAATAAGCAGAACCTCCGAGCCCATAAAGAATGTCCCCCTTGCCAACGGGCTCACCCAACAAAATCACCGCATCACCCTTATCCTTGAACCACTGGGTTGTCACATGGGCCTCATCCTCAACCACTCCGACCATTGCCACGGTTGGCGTGGGATCAATTGCCCCATCAGGATTTTGATTATAGAGACTCACATTGCCTCCTGTGACAGGAGCATCAAACGCCGTGCAGCCTTCGGACAACCCACGAACCGACTCTTTGAGCTGCCAAAAGAGCTCCGGATTATGTGGATTACCAAAATTCAGGTTATCTGTGGTGCCAATGGGCAAAGCCCCGCTGCAGGCGAGATTGCGGGCGCATTCTGCGACCGAAGCCTTTGATCCTTCGTACGGATCAAGGTAGACATGGGTCGCGTTACAATCGACGGCCAATGCAATAATCTTCTCCGGAAAATCTTCCCGCGCATCATCCCCAGGAACACTGTCTGCCTTAATCCGAATCACTGCTGCATCACTGCCCGGATTAACCATAGTATTGGCACGCACCATATGATCATACTGCCGGTAAACCCAATTTTTAGAAGCAATGGTGGGCCATTCCAACAACTTTTCCAAAGCACTCTTGGGATCATCACAATCCTCAATCTCTTCCAGAGTAAAATTACGCACCTCATCCAGATACACCGGCTCCTTTGCTTCCCGATGATAAACTGGAGCCTCATCAGCAAGCTTGGCTGCGGGAAGGTCCGCAACAACTTCACCGTGATTCTTAACCACCATTTGACCGGTATCAGTAACGTTGCCGATCTCTGCCCAGGGTAAATCCCACTTGTCGAAGATGCGTTTCACCTCATCCTCCCGACCTTTTTCCACAATGATCAGCATCCTCTCCTGGGATTCTGAGAGAAGTATTTCATAAGGAGTCATCCCGGGGCTGCGCTGGGGCACCTTCGCCAAATCAATCTCTACACCCGTCCCTCCACGAGCAGCAGTTTCACAGGTCGAACACGTTAGACCAGCCGCTCCCATATCCTGAATGCCGGCCACCGCTCCCGTAGCCAGCAGTTCAAGGCACGCCTCCATGCAAAGCTTCTCCATAAAAGGATCTCCCACCTGCACCGCGCTGCGTTGTTGTTCAGCCGATTCCTCAGTTAAATCCTGAGAAGCAAAGGCAGCACCCGCCAAACCGTCCCGACCTGTAGCCGGGCCAACGTAAAACACGGGGTTGCCCACTCCTTTGGCGGCTCCACGAGCGATTTGATCGTGCCTAAGTACTCCCAAGGCAAAAGCATTTACCAGCGGGTTCCCCTCATAGCTTTGATCGAAATATACTTCTCCTGCTACAGTCGGGATACCAAAGCAGTTACCATAATGAGCGATACCACTGACTACACCACGAAACAACCGCCGTACTTCACTATTGGACAGATCCCCAAACCGGAGCGAGTTGATGGCGCATACCGGCCTGGCACCCATAGTAAATATATCTCGTATAATTCCCCCCACACCGGTTGCCGCACCCTGAAAAGGTTCCACTGCGCTGGGGTGATTATGGCTTTCGATTTTGAATGAGATTGCAAGATTATCACCAATATCGAGAATCCCGGCATTTTCCTCACCCGCGCCAACAAGTACACGGGGAGATTCCACAGGAAACCCCTTAAGCAAGGCGCGTGTGTTTTTGTAGGAACAGTGTTCACTCCACATCACACTGAAAATCCCCAACTCCACATAATTGGGTTCACGACCAATAATCTCCTTTATGCGATCATACTCTTCAGCCGTGAGTCCGTGCTCGGAGATCAGTTCAGGTGTAATGGAAGGATCAGAAGACACTAGGCTGTCGTTGAGGCGGGGTTCAGGGATTGAATCAGGCTTTCAAAGACCAAGCGCCCATCTTTTTCATTCAGTGCGGATTCTGCCGCCCGTTCCGGATGCGGCATCATCCCTGCGATATTACGTTCGGCATTACATATGCCCGCGATGTTTTTCAGGCTACCATTCGGGTTGGCATGATCAGTAATGTCGCCTTCTCGATCAGCATATTGAAAAAGAATCCGGTCATTAGCCTCTATTTCATCCAGGGTATTCGCATCACAAAAATAATTCCCTTCCCCATGGGCGATGGGAATACGCATCAACTTCCCTTCAGGTATTTGACTGGTAAAAGGCGAATTGTAAGTAGCAACCTTCAAATACACGTGCTCACAGCGAAATTGCAAAGAACGGTTCCGAATCAAGGCACCAGGCAACAGACCTGCTTCACATAAAATTTGAAAGCCATTACAAATACCCAGAACGAAACCTCCATTATCGGCAAACTCCTTAACTGCACCCATGACCGGGCTAAAACGAGCAATGGACCCGGTGCGCAAATAATCGCCATAACTAAATCCACCAGGAACAACCACTGCATCGGCATCCCCCACATTGTTCTCTTTATGCCACAAAAGTTGCGTGGGGTAACCCATCACATTTCGTAGAACATGCACACAGTCCTGATCACAGTTTGATCCGGGAAACTGGAGGACAGCAAAATTCATTAGTCCTCAAGCTTAAGCCGATAATCCTCAATATTGGGGTTAGCAAGAAACTTATCAGCGTATTCGCTAAGTTTAGCCTTCACCTCATCATGTTCGCCATCCATCTCAATCTCGATGTATTTCCCCACCCGTACTTCACCCACACCAGTGCAACCCATCTGCTCCAGAGCCGTTTGCACGGTCTTGCCTTGAGGGTCCAAAACCTCCGCTTTAGGAGTAATGATAACTTTAGCCTTCATCTATGGCTGCGCCCCTGAAAAACCGTATTTGTCATGCATGGGTCAAGGGACATCTGTCAGGGTTATTAACATAAAAAAACCCGCTCCGAAGAGCGGGCACAGAACTGTTTAAATACTGCCTCTACCAGGAGTATTGCCAGCCAAGTGTAATGCTCCAGTCACGTTCCATTTGGTACCCATCATAGTTTTGGTAAACCGGCTTCACAAATTCGAAAGCCAGCCGGTGCCCGTTACCGAACGTATAGTTGGCTCCCACTCCCAAACAGGTAATAAACCCTCCCTGCATGTCCTCTCGAACAGTGGGCATCATTGTATCCGCCATCATTCCCGTATCCTTTCCTTCGACATTTCCCCAGAACGCACTATGAATTCGTGTCCCCAAAGACAAATGGTCATTCATTGGCTTTTGCGCCCAAAGATTGGCATCAAAACGATCCCCCAGTGTGTAGTCATGCTTATTCTCATCCAAGCGGATCGTGGCAATTCCCTGTGCCCCCCAAGACCAGTCTTCTGCCTGTTTAAGGTAGGTTATCCCGGGCAATAAATCCCAAGTACCCGAACCCAGCTGCATTGGATAACCCAAACGCTTAGCCCCGCTTCCTTTTTCATCTATCGATCCAGTTGGAAGACTCAACCCAATGTTAAGATGGGCCTTCGAGTCGGCGGTCTGATATATCTTGTACATTCCCGTCATCCGAATGTCCCCCCAACCCTCCGATTCATTGTTAGATACAACACCGGCATTATTGACGCTATCCATGGACTTCTCATGATGCATAAACATCAGCATCGCGGTCCATTTATCGGTTGGCGCATACATGGCTCCAACCATCTGCATATGCATCTCCATATCACGTGGAGACTTCATAAAGCCTGAAGCCCTGGCTACACTGCTATCCCCATTCATTAACCCGCTCATCTCCATATAACTGTAGCGGTAACTCAACATCCATTCTCCCGCATTATGAGTATGCTCTCCCATTACATTGATGGGGGCATGAGAATCAGGGCGTGAGGAATTGTAATCGTGGGCCGTAAGACTAAGGCCAGAGTGCATTATCAGGAACAAAACTGTCTTATTTAGATTATTCATATGTTTTATGATTTGGACTCCACACGGTGGAGTACGTTGGTAGTAAATAATTAGATAGCGCTTTTGATGCGCAATGAAATAGTCAGGAAATTAAGCCGACCACTCTGGAGGTGGCAGCGGTGGTGAAGCCGTATTAGTGACGGGGCTAACAAAAATAACAATGCACACTTTGAAATTCTGCCGCCGATCCAATACAAGTCTATTATCCTTGAAGACAGCTTCTATTTCGGATCCTGAATGAAGGCCCAATGGCGAATCAGCCATCGTTTTCTGCTTCTGGTTCAATAGCCGGCAAATTACACAGGTCTTTTGACCTCCAATTGCTTTCTCAACAGCCGCCGATAAATCCATGGTGCGGGCATTGGCCATTGTCATCCCAGTCCACGCCACCACCTGGAGCGCGGTCCAGTTGAGCCCAACACAAACAGAAACGGCACACAACCAAAGTGCATACATAGCTTTCCGCATTACAGTGGATTGACTCATCTATTAATTGTTAATGCGAAGCAAAAATTCCTCAGAAAGCTGACTATTGGCAGCCGGGGAAGGGATGGCATTGTATTTCCAGTTTACCTTAATACGGTATCGCAGCTCGTTGGCAACCGCATTAATAGGCACCGGAGTTTGCCAGCGATTTTTCATTAACGGAGTTTTTTGCATCTTGAAACTATTGGTCCCAATCAAAACAACCGGCTGAATTGTATCAGGCCGAACGGTGGTATCATTACTCTCCCAGATGACATGCACCTCATAATAACCCTTATCATTACGAGGCAACGCTCCAGGTGTTATGTTGGTGAGCTCGTGATATATACAGCCCATGAAAAAGAGAGGGCTCAATAAACATAAAATGACTCTGATAAATCTCACGTGATGAGGTCGGCAAATTCGCACCTGCCCTTGTTTTTGTAAAGGAATTTAGCGTCAAATTGGTTTGACCCCGTCGAGTCCATCCGGTAGGACTCCGCGTCCCCTAAAGCACTATGTTTGGTACCATTCGAAAGCACTCGCAGGCCCTCTGGATTCCGATCATTATCGTAATCGTAATCAGCTTTGTGGTCTATTTTACCCCGGGCTATGACCCTTTCGAGGATCGTGGCGCAACACAGTCTGAAGCCGACGCCGATCTTGGTCTTGCGCGCCAACAGGTCCTCTTGGAGAGAGCCCTAAACATGGCACAACAGTTTGGCGGATTTTTACCCCCTCAAATCACTGCCCAATCTATTGCCTCGCAGTTTCCTGATCAGGATCTTAACCGCGATGGTGAAATCGACGTGTCGGGGCTCGATTATCAGGCACATCTACGACTCCTTCGACTGAAGAAGGCCAAATCTCTGGGCGTCATCACAAGTGACAACATGGTCAAGGCGCGGTTGGAACTAATGTTCAGTAATCCGAACGACAAGAAATTTTCCACTCAGGCCTACAATAATTTCCTTAAACAATACCGGGCAGGCGATTTCTTGGCTGGAGGTAATGCAGGTGAAGCGCAGTTTCAGAATCTCATCCGGGAACAAATTACTTTCCAACAAATGGATGAACTCATGACGCGCAGTGTTGGTTTTTTCTCGGATCAAGACACCGCGGACCAAAAGGCAGAGGAAAATAAACAATACACCGCCCAAGCCGTTTTCTTTACCACTAGCAACCGGGTCTCGGAAGTAACCAATTTTTCCACCATTGCCACCAACTACTATCAGAAAGTCTCTGATCAATATTTTGTCAAACCCAAGCGCAAGATTGCCTATTTGCTTTTCCCTGTTGAGCCTTATCTTGCTGATGCGGAGAAACAAATTAAGCTAGATGACCTTGTAAAGGAACGAATCGAAAATCATCTCTCCTCCACTAACAGTGTCGACCACCTCGTCGATGCCAACGGCACTAAGCTTAAGGCCGGAACAAAGCTGAATGCAGCCGCACTTGTTGAAATACGTGAGGCCAAACGAGCTGATCTTGACAAGATAACACTTCCCAAGGCAAAGAAGAAGGCTACCCTCTTCCAGCAGACGCTGGACACCAGTACATCCGGGTGGACGGTAGCTGACTTACAGGAGCTAGCGACCAAACAGAAAATGAAAATTGGCGCCGCCGTGTTCAATGAAGCCAACGACCAAAACAAGTATCCCCAAGCGTTAATTGACGCTGCTTTCGCCATGTCAGAAAATGACATCGGCAAGCTCTCGGAGGGGGTTGCCGTGAGAGTTTCCGGCGAGGGGTACTACGTTTTCGGACTGGAAGAAGTTATATCAGGTCGACCGCGCAAATACGGGGAACTCTCCAAGGACGAACAAGCAGAAGTGAAGAAAGGCTTCATCGATAAGAAAGTCAAAGAGCTTGCCAGTGAGGAGGGAGACGACTGGAGAGAAGCCGTAACCGAATCAATGGCTGAGGGCACAAGCTTTGCCAATGCCATCAAATTGTCAAAACACATAATCGCAAACCTTCCCCCGATGACAATTACTGAACAGGATGTGAATGCCACCACCCTAAAAGGATTAGCTACCGTGAGTGAGATACAGTCGGTAATAAGCAATCTTGAAAGAGAAAACCGCACCGCGTCTAATCCAAACTGGCTTTCTAGCTATAACACCAGTAGCACCGAAGGAGTAGGAGGCTTTATTGTGCATGTATCCAAAGTAGAAAAGGGTGCACCCCCCACTGAGGCAGAACTTAAGGAGTTTGCAAACAGCCAACGTCAACTGGCCCGTAACTTTAATTCCAGCTTCACGGCTGCCCGTTATGGAATCACGCCATCCTGGCTTAAACCGGATGTGGAAACACTGAACCAAGATCTCGTAGTCACCGCCCTAACTCAGCGACTTAAAAACATCGGCTATGAAATCGAGCAAGCCAACTCGGAAGTGAGTGAAATGGAAAAAGTGATAACCAAAGCGAAATCAGACCCAAGCTTTCTGACTGGGGGAAGTGTCACCCTTGAAGATCTGGAGGTCGATCTTCAAGAGGCCAAATCCAAGTTACAGAAACTTGGGGAACTTCGAAAAACCCTCCCCGAAAAGCTTAAGAATACGCAGCAACCGGCTGCACAAAATTAACAGACCGACTCACCCGGAGTCCTCTTCAATATCCCTGCGCGCTCGTCGCGGAATGTACGGCCTCACGAATCCGTAAACGAGATAGAGAATAAAGAGTAAAGGAACCCCTATAGGAAGCGCATACTTCCTCCCCACGGTGAACATTAGGCCAATTAGAATCCCAGCCACTACCATCACCAAAAAAGACCGGGAACTACGGAGATTCACTTTTTTAAATGTCGGGTATTTCACCTTGCTCACCATCATTGCCGAGAGAAACAACAACAAAACAGGCAGTGCAAATTTCCAGTTTCCCTTGGTAAATTCGTTGTCTTCAAACCAAATCAAAAAATACGTAATACTCGCAACCAATCCTGCCGCCGCAGGAATCGGGAAACCGACAAATTCATTGGAGTGACTTCCAGTCTCTTCTCCTCGATTCTTGCCCTCACTTTCCATAGCCGAGAGGCAATTAAACCGGGCTAAGCGCAAGGCTCCACAAATCACATAAACCGAGGCTATAAACCAGCCCAGTTCCGGCATGTCTTCTCGGAACACATCACTCAGCACAATCCGTTGCACCAAAAAAGCCGGCACCAATCCAAACGAGACGATGTCAGCCAAAGAATCAAATTCACGACCGAAAGGGCTCTCGTATCCGCCCATCCTCGCCACACGTCCATCCAATAGATCAAATACGCACGCCAAGAGCACCAACTCCAAAGCCCAATAGATCGATTGCTTGGCAGCCAGAAACTGCGTGGATAAATCGGCGTAAGGTGGCTGCAAATGATAAAGTGAAGGAGCATTGACAATAATGGTAAGAGCCAAAAATCCGCAGAAAAGATTGCCGGCAGTGAAAAGGTTCGGCAGAAAATAAATTTTCAGTTCGCCACTTCCATTTTCATCCCTGTTAGTGGGCTCAGACATTGGAGTAGATGCTATGACATATAGCACTTTTACTAAAGCCGATAATCGGCTTTTAGCTAAGTGAATTTCTCTTTGACTCAAGGTGGTTTTAGCGATAGCTAGACTCATTACGCGAGCGGTCTCCCCCTGCATGCTGGTCCATATTGGAACTGGATTTGGCGGTTATATTTCAGGAGACCCATGGGCAGTATCATGAACCGAAAGGCACTCTGATTAATCCAATAGAAGCAGGCAGAATATATCCTGATACAACAAGCACATGGCCCAAAGCCCGCAAAAGAACCTAATGAGTCGAAACATCGTTTATTTTGATCTGGAAACGAAGAAGTCCGCTGCTGATGTTGGAGGATGGAATCATATTGACCAGATGGGAATGAGCGTTGGCGTAACCTACAGTACTGAACGGGGCGGTTACAAAGTTTATGGCGAACCGGAGGTTGAAGCATTAATACAGGAACTTCAGCGAGCCGATCTGGTAGTGGGCTTCAACCATATCCGGTTTGATTACAAGGTGCTTGAAGGTTATTCGGTTTTTGATTTCAGTCAGGTACCTTCGCTGGACATGTTAATCGTGCTGAACGAAAAACTGGGGCACCGACTGAAACTCGATTCCATTGCCCAGGCAACTTTCGGTTGTGAAAAAACTGCTGAAGGCTTGCAGGCCATCGAGTGGTACCAACAGGGCAAGATTGCTGAGATTGCCGAGTATTGTCTCTTTGATGTGAAGATCACCAAGATGGTGCATGAATATGGAGCGGCACACGGCCACTTGTATTACACGAACAAATTCGGCAACAAACTTAAGGCAGAGGTCGACTGGAAACTATAGAGCAGCAGCAATCCCTGCAGCCAGACGTTGACGATAAGCACCTGTATTGATTTTGCGTGCTTCGTTCGGATTGGACAAATACCCACCCTCCACCAGAATTGCCGGGCGTTTCTGGCCTTTAATTACAGTCATAAACCTGATTCTCCGAACGCCACGATCTGGCATCCTGCAATTAACCAACATTTGATTGTGCACACGAGCTGCAAGTTGAAAGCTCGCTTCATCCCAGGGATTATTTGGCAGCATGGCCTTTACCGGATCCGGATTGCCCCGGGTGAGATGTGAGGGCATCCCGACTGGAGCAATGCAGTAGGTTTCCAGTCCGCTCACCGAAGCCGCTGCAGCATTGAAATGAAGACTGATAAAAATGGACGCATTTACACGATCAGCAAATTTTACGCGATCTGTAAGGGACATGGATTTATCCTCTACCCTCGTCAGATAGACCCTCCATCCTTTACGCTCCAATAGGGGTTTCAATCGTCTGGCCCAGTCGAGGGTATATTCTTTTTCATACTCCCTGTTAAACGTACTACGGGTTCCCTTATTATCACGCCCATGACCTGCATCAATCACTGCCACTCGTCCAAGATCAGGCATGCCGGCTGCCAGAGGCACCAAATGCTTTTGGATATCCAAATGGTGGATATAGAGATGACCTCCAATCATCTCCGGACCAAAACCCATCCAAATCTGCATTCCCTGACAGCTAATCAATCGACGTTTCGGACGAAGATCCAGCCGCATTCCTGAGACCACAATCCGGTAAAACTCCTCTTTCCCCTTCTGAATACGTCCGTACCAACCTTTTTGGGTTTTCCCCCATAACTCCAATGAAACCCACTCAGTTCCACCAATCTTCACACTATAGGATTTTGCGTTTCCCCGTTGAGCCAACAATTTTTCGCCAGCCAGAATAACAGGCCCCGAAATGGGAGGAGATCGACGGGGTGCCTCCTTGGGTGTATTGAAATTTGGTGGTGCAGGTGGGATAAACCTCGGCGAGGTCGCCCGCACCACCCGGGTGACCCGCGCAGACCGGACTGCCGGTGTTGCGGATCGGTGGTTGGCATCGGAGGTATCTCTCGCTGTTTTTGCGGAAATCCCATTACGATAATACTCTTTTGGAGAATGGATTGAAGACGTCGATTGGCACGACGTCAGTCCCATTCCCACCATCAAAACGGCGGAAGCCAATATTCGGTTGATCAAGTGCACCTCCTTTTAGCGTCAAAAAAACGCAAAATGCAGGGCGGACCCTATGTAAAAGCCCCCCTTATGTCGAGGTTATTCACAAACGTTAATAACTTCTTGCTCCATTTAGCCCTAAAAATCCATGCTCAAAGCCACATGAGAATTCTTGTAGCCATAACCGGTGCCAGTGGTGCGATTTACACCCAACGCCTGCTCGACCGTCTGGACCCGCAAGAGCATGAGGTACACGTAATTATCAGCAGCTATGGACAGGTCGTTATGCAGGAGGAGCTACCTGAAGGCCTACAACTTGATGAGGGAGTCACCCTTCACGCGGCCAAAAGCATGAATGTTCCTTTTGCCAGCGGTTCCAACGCATTCGATGCCATGGTTATCCTTCCCTGCACCATGGGGACAATGGGGCGTATTGCCCATGGCTACAGTGAAGATACCCTCCTGCGTGCGGCCGACGTAATGCTCAAGGAAAACAAAAAACTCATCCTCTGCCCGCGCGAAACCCCGCTGAGCCTGATTCATGTCAAGAATATGGAACTACTCCTGCAAGCCGGGGCAATCCTATTGCCTCCCAATCCATACTTCTATTCGGGGGCCCGCACCATAGAAGAACTCGCTGATACCGTGGTCGCCCGTGTGCTCGATCATTTGGAGATTAATCACAATGTTTCACCGCGCTGGCCTGAGGAGCGGGACTAAACTTGTCATTTTTCGGTTAATACCGCAGCTTCTGTCCGTGGCACAAAAGGAGAAAGAGCCTCAGCCAAAGGAATCCCAAAAACCTTCCCTCTTGGAAAAGTGGGCGGACTTCGTAAAGATTTCCCATACAGTTTTTGCATTGCCTTTTGCCCTCTCAGCCACTGTTTTAGCCGCACGCGCCGGGCATGCCGCCCGCATTGAAAATGGTGAAACAGCCAGTGCCGCGATGGAGCGCGGCTGGCCGGGCTGGAAAATATTCGGCCTCATTCTTCTGGCCATGATTACCGCCCGCACCTGCGCCATGGCATTTAATCGTATCGTCGACCGCAAGTTCGATGCTCAAAATCCGCGTACCAGGAATCGACATCTACCTTCAGGCCAGATTTCCCTGATCAGCGCCTGGACACTTTGCCTGTTGAGTGGAGCATTATTTGTCGGCACCACCTACGGCATTGATCATCTACGCGAATCCAATCAGGGGAAACTTGTCTGTTTTATGCTCTCGCCGGTAACTCTGTTTTTTATTTTGGGTTATTCCTACACCAAAAGGTTTACCGACTTTACGCATGTTTTTCTGGGAATTGCGCTGGCCATTTCACCTGTAGGGGCTTGGCTGGCGGTTAATGGTTCCCTGGATTTTGGTGGCCCCATCAAATATAGCGCGTTTATTCCCGGTCTGCTTGCCCTGATCGTGGTGCTATGGCTGATCGGTTTTGACACCATATATGCCATACAGGATTTCGAGTTTGACCGCTCAAACAATCTTCACTCCATTGTTGTGCGGTGGGGACCCGATAACGCGCTCAACCTGGCGCTATTGGTCCATATTGTCATGACGATTCTTCTGGTTTTGTTCGGGTTACTGTCCGGTTTTAAAATGGCCTACTGGATTGGAATGGTAATTATTACCTCCTGCCTCGGCCTCGAGCATTGGATCGCGCGCAAGCGCAGTCTGGATTGGATACAGAAGGCTTTCTTCAACATGAATGCGATCATCAGTCTTGTATTTATGGCCATGGTGATCACTGAGGTGAGCATTGTTCCGCGGTTTATATCGTGGAGGTTATGGTAATGGATTTTGTTTTGGAACAAAGTGATCTTTCCGATCTTGCCAAAAAGATTGAAAGAGGCACGCGACTTGAGCCAGAGGATGCCCTGCGCCTATTTCGCACCCCAAACCTGAATGCCCTGGGGCGTCTGGCCACCTTGGCCACTGAAGCCAAGGTCGGCAACCGAGCCAGCTATATTGTCAACCGCTACATTAATTACTCCAACTACTGTATTCTTTCCTGTCAGTTCTGCAGCTTCGCACGGAAAAAACGCGACAACGACGGGTTCGAGCTGTCCATTGGGCAAATGGTCGCCAAGGCCAGAGAATCCCTCGAGCTTGGCATCACCGAGCTCCACATTGTGGGGGGACTGCACCCTTCCCTGCCCTTCAGTTACTACACCGATATGCTCAAAGCACTGAAGCTCGTTGAACCAAAGTTGCATTTAAAATGTTTTACAGCTGTAGAGATTTATCATCTTGCCCGCTTAAACAAACAGTCCATGCCTCAAACCCTTGCCTCACTCAAGGAAGCAGGACTGGATTCACTGACTGGTGGCGGGGCAGAGATTTTTCAGCAGGACATCCGCGATACCATCGCCAAGGGCAAGGAAACTGCCGACGAATACCTTGATGTCCACCGCGCATGGCATCAACTCGGTGGTCGCAGCACCTGCACAATGCTTTTTGGCCACGTGGAAACCCTTGAGGACCGGATCGATCATCTTGCCCAGTTGCGCACATTGCAGGATGAAACCGGAGGTTTTACCGCGTTCATCCCCTTACCCTACCAACCTGAGAACAACGAGGTTCCGGTATCTTACCCCCCCACGGGGAATGATATCCTGCGTACCCTTGCTGTAAGCCGGTTGTTTCTCGATAATTTCGATCACCTCACCGCCTATTGGGTCGGCCTTGGCATGAAGCTCGCTCAAGTCGCCCTGAGTTACGGGGCAAATGACCTGCATGGCACCATCGTGGAGGAACACATATTTGAAATGGCCGGAGCCGATACTTTTGAAGGGCAGGCCGAAGATGCCCTCGTGAAGGCAATCTGTGAAACAGGCCGCGCACCCATTCAACGCAATTCCTTTTATGAGCCGGTTGGAGAATCGCCCGGTGACTCCCCTCCCGGCTCTGCATTGGAGGATAATCTAGCCACTGCATGAAACGCATCGGATCGGTTCCCTACCTCAACTCCGCACCTCTCACTTATGGCATTGAGGAGCAAATAGACTTTGTGGTTCCCTCAGCCTTGGCTGAGAAGTTGCGGGCCGGCGAACTGGACGCGGCTCTGGTCAGTGTCACTGAAGTGCTCTTCCATGAGGGCTACGACATCCTTGATGGAGTTGCTGTTGCCTCTGATGGGCCGGTAAAGAGTGTTTTCCTTGCACACCGACAACGATTAGAGGAAATTAATACTGTACATTGTGACACCGCCAGCCTTACCAGCGTGAATCTACTGCGTATGCTGTTGGCTCAACGCAGCATCAACCCGGTTTTTGAACCTCTGCCTAATTACGCGCAGGCAAGTGAATTGGACAACATACTTTTAATCGGCAATTCAGGGATCGATTTTGTGCGTGCGCCTCATGAACACAAAATCTGGGATTTGGGCATGGCATGGAAGGAACTCACAGATCTCCCCTTTGTCTATGCGGTGTGGGCGCTGCGCAGAGGATGCCATGATGAGGCTCTTCGAAATAAATTACTCATGGCCAAAAAGAACGGGCTTAAGCATTTGCCTGAAATCATCGCCACGCATCCCGATTATGATGAGGACTTGCGCAGTGCTTACCTTGGAGGCCATATCCGCTATGACCTTGGTGAACGTGAAAAGGCCGGCCTCAATAGGTTCATTGAACTCCTAAAAATCCACGGCCATTCAGAGGTGTACGAGCCAAGGATGGTTGGGTAATCCTTTGCCCTTTCACGCTGAAATGCGTACATTTGCTTCCCGGATGATCTATGATCCTTCCCTAGACGAACTCCTGCACAAAATATGGGAAGGATCGCGTATATCCCCTGAGGAGGCCTTGCGGCTTTACTCACTTCCCCTGGAAACCTTGGGTAGCCTGGCTCATCGCAGGCGTGAACTGGCCAAGGCCGAGGCCTTTGACGGGCACGGCAATGAAATCGTCACCTTCA
>JASLKQ010000061.1 GCA_030747505.1 Verrucomicrobiota bacterium
TGGGATCCACCTTGCTGGTATTTGGATTTCCTATAGGGGCCTCAAGGCAGGCCAAGACACTGATCACAAAAGGCGCCATAATGAGGGCCATTAGCAACCCGCCCAATGAGCGCCGGTGTTTTGGATTCTTAATCCATCTCCGTATTCTACCACTCCAATTCATAAGATTACCTCACTTCAAATATTTTACGTCTGAATTTATAGCCACCTCATCAAATTCACGCAAGGCAGCAGTCTTAAGGCTGGAAAACCAAATCAATGGCGTTAACCTGAACTCATGGATGCAGGCTCATCTCCATCGGCTTTCGAGGTTTTTCCACTGTATTACGCGTCAAAGGCGTTAATCATGGTTCTCGGGATCGGCATGATCCTGTATGCATACTGGAAGCCAAAAAAATAACACCCCATTGCATCAGCTCAAATCGTGGTGCAATTGATTTCACATGGTTACCGTAACCGATAAAATCCTCCTCACCGGTTTTGAACCCTTTGCTGAGTTTGAGGTAAATTCAAGCTGGCAGGCGATCAAAGAACTGGCCGGGGAAAAGAATCCTCAATTAATATGCGAGTGCCTGCCTGTAGATCATCATGCTGCGCGCGAAAGATTGATTGACCTGCTCCAATCCCATCAACCGAGAACCTGCCTCTGCACCGGCTTGGCAAAAGGCACCCAGTTCCGCCTCGAGCAACAAGCCAGAAAACCCGGCCAGTTTAACAACCTCGAGGGCCCGGATGCCTACACCGGCCAGTGGCCGTGGGATGCAGCCCTGCAGTCATTTCAGACAAGCAATCTCCCGGCCTATATCTCTGGGGACGCGGGCCAATACGTGTGTGAAAGCACCTACTGGACCCTGCTCAATTTCAGAGATCAACATGACTCCCCGGAAAACTCCGCATTCCTGCATGTGCCTCCATTGTCTACAGAATGGACGGCAGAGAAAATTGCCGGTGGCCTAAAAGCCATGTTGGCAGTGATTTGATTCTTTTTGGACTGGCAAACAAAACCCAAAATAGTAGCTTACCGGCCGAATGAAATTGGATGATCTACAGGTGGTCGGAAACCAGTTGGCCCTCAAGTGGGATGATGAGCATGAACAATTCATTGCACTGGAGGAATTACGCAGAGCCTGCCCCTGCGCTCCCTGCGCCGGCGAAATTGATGTTCTGGGCCAGATGCACAAAGGGCCCTCCCCCCAGTTGAATGAAGCCAGTTTTCAGGTCGCCCGGCTCCAGTTGGTGGGCGGCTATGCGGTACAGGTTTTCTGGAAGGACAACCACAGCACCGGTCTCTATTCTTTTGATCTCTTGAGAAAGATGCACTCAGAGCCTTAATCCTAAACAGGTATTTTTCACCCTTCCAGACAAGGAAACGGATAGAGACAGTCCTCTCTCTTGCTTGCCGGAGCCCTATTGAGCGGGTATTTTACGGAGATGAGATACTTTCTGGCAGTGATCGCAGCAACAATGATTGGGTGTGGAACAGAGGTTGCCCCTTCGGGTACACCAAACGAACCAGCGAAGCTGACGCCTCCCAAGCATACAAAAGATTCCTTTAAGCTGATTCAAGATCGGATGGCTAATAATGAGGCCATTCTTATTGATGTGCGTGAGAAGTCTGAATGGGAAGATGGCCACCTTAAATCCGCCGTTTTTCTCCCCTTAAGCGAACTCGAAGAAGGTGAATCGGACAAATCCTTCGCAGCTAAACTGGTGGAAACACTGCCGAAAGATAAAATTGTTTACTGCCACTGCGTTTCAGGAGGGAGGGTAATGCCTGCCTCTGCCATACTGCAAAAATTGGGTTACGACGCCCGCCCCCTAAAAGCGGGCTACCGCGATCTCCTTAAAGCAGGCTTTACAAAGGCACCCTAGAACCTTTCCTTCCCAACAAAAAAGCCACCCATTTCTGAGTGGCGATCGGGGATACCGTTTCCCTTAAGGGCCGCTTTCTGCCGATTCTTCAACTGAGTGGCCTTGAACCACTCAGCGCAGAGGAACCTATCATGATACTGTTGTAGTTGAAGTTGGAGTTATTATTTGCTCTACCCACAGTTTTCAGGGGTTATTGGCAGGAACACCGACAACCGAATGGTTTAATTCAGATTAATCTTTTCGGAGAAGGCAATTACTTGCCTTCGGATGCTTTCAAGATCTTGCGCAGGGCTTGTGGTATTTCAGCAAAACTATCCTGCGGAGTTAATCTGCCGAAGGGTTGGCCAGGATACTTTGGAACAGGCGATCGGGCAGGCAGTGCCCAAACACACCCATGCTTCACCAAGACAGGGTAACAAGATGCGGATTTGGACCACGAAACCCACCTATTTTTGCCGGCAGCTTATGGATCTGGGCGTGAGCCAAGACGACAACCTGTTTCATTGCCCAACCCTAACTTCCCGCAGGATTTCCACGCAAGACAGCAGTCTATGCTGGAAAACCAACCACAGAACTGTAGCGTTGGGGGCGTGGAAAATCATAATTCAGCAAACCCTGATGAACCGGTTTGGTGCATGGAATGCGAACGGTGTTATAAATTTGGTGAACACCGGACAATCGAAGGCCAACTGCTTCCTGATGATGTGACGCCAGCACAGTTTTGCCCCTATGAAGGTTGTGAAGGAAGCGTGTCACTCGATGCATATCCGTGGAGCTGGCTGAAAGAGAAACATCCCGAATATCCGGATATACCAAGGCGCGGCCATGTCTATCGGCAAGATTCAAATCCAGAAGAGTAAGTGATCGAATATAAACCTGAGCGGCCGGAGCTTGAAATTGGTGGGCCCGGCAGGACTTGAACCTGCAACCAATGCATTATGAGTGCACTGCTCTAACCGATTGAGCTACGGGCCCGCTCCAAGAGAGAGCGCACTTTGCCCTAGAGTCGATCCTTTGGAAAGTTTTTCAGACAGCACAGCCCAGTTTTATTTTGTACGCAAGCTGGGCAACCCCCTTCACCAGCCTGTTTAAATCACCTTATTTGGCACCAGGAAGCCGGTAATTTAGAGGTGTGCGACTGGGTAACCTGTAATTCTGTGGCGTGCGACTGGGGGTATTGCGACCCTGAGGTAAGTTATTGGGAACCTTGAAAACATGCGGCGCAAAGGCAGGCTTGGTGGAGGGAATATTGTGGCTGCGCTTTGAGGTACTTCGGGAAGGAAGCACAACAATGTAGGGCCTGTAATTGAACGGGCTCACGTACAGTGAATTGAGCTGCCTTACAACCACTGACTGTGCTGAGGCACTACCGATTAAGAGGCTAAAAACGGCTATTGCGAGTAATCTATTCATATCTGGCTCCTTGTATCTCTCTACCTCGGTACACTCCTACAAATACGCACGTTGTCAAGCGGTCGGGGCATCTTTTTCAGTTAAGTTGTTAAGGAAGAGGATTGAGTTATTTCTTCGGGTAATTCGTGCTGAACCCGCCTTTGACGCAGCCATTTACCGAGCAACCCATCATGGATACCAAAGATCCATGCCAGAACAAACAGGCCCATTGCCGCCACCACCAGGGCGCCGGCAATGGAGCAATCGAGCCATTTGGCCAAGTGAAACCCCAATAGTGTGCTCAAGGCAGCGTGCAAAACCGTGAGGGCCATGATCACCGGCAACCGTGTCGAGAGCAGATGCGCTGTTGCTCCCGGTAAAATCAGCATCGCCACCACCAGAATTGCCCCCACAGATTCAAAGGCACTCACCACCACGATTGAAAGCAGGCTCATCAGGGCGTAATGCACCATATTGGCATTGATCCCCAATGAATAGGCCAGTGCTGAATCAAACGAACTCACCAAAAGCTCCTTGTAGAAGGCCCAGATCAAAGCCACCACCACCAGTGTGACAATCGCCATGCGCAGAACACCTGTTGCCACGACCAATTGCCCCCCCTTAATAAACTCTCCGGCCAAAGGCAAGTTGTCCATTGCCTGAACCATAGCTAAGGGAATACTTATCTTGGTTTGGTCCAAAGGCACAAAGGCAATTTCCCCATAGAGCACGCATTCCTCATCAATGTGCACCTGACCGGCCTTCAAATTGATCAGGATAACACCCAGGGCAAAGAGCGTGGTAAAGGTGATTCCAATGGCCGCATCCTGTTTTACCCGTGAGTAACGGTGAATCAGTTCAATTAGAACCGTCGTCACCACCCCGGCAACCAGTGCCCCAATAAATAAACCCGTCACCTGCAACCCGCCGGTAAAGACCACCACCCCGGCAATACCCGCCAACACACTGTGACTGATGGCATCGCCCACCAGGGCCATCCGGCGCAGGATCAGGTAGTTCCCAATCAGGCCACAGGAAGTAATCACAAAAAATGCCATGAGCACAATCGGGAGCGTCATGGATAACTCGCTCATCCAGGGCGATATTACATGCTCCTGCCAGTTGAATGCCGGGATAAATGGCTCGTTCATGTCGTCCTCCCATATCCGGGCACTGTTGCGGGCCCTCCCATTATCTGTCCGCCCAGTTTCAAATCCATCAAGCCGGGAATAGGTCGTCCGTGAGGATCTTTTGTCGCATGGTTCAAGGTCCGTTCCAACTGTCGTACTGTTTCCTCTCCCAGTACGTGTTCAATCACTTCCGCGTCATCATGCACATGGTCAGGCGCAATACTCGCTTCATTGGTCAGGTAAAGCTCCCACAAACGGTGATTGCGCACGATTTCACAGGCTCGCTGCCAGCCTTCAGGAGTAAGATGCACTGAATCACCATCCTCATGCAGTGTTGCCATCTGGTGTGTTTTTAATTCCCTGGATTGCCCTCGAACTTCATCAATGGTTTCGCGTCTTTTTTCAGCCAGTTCACGCAACGAAACGCCTTCTCCTTCAAAACTCCGCCCCTCCAGAACATGATAGATTGCCTTGAGGGTGTTCTCACGTTGAATCTGGGCCGAACGCGATTGACGCCGCCACCACCGCGAGACCACCCCGTGCCTCGGGCCAAAGAGGAAAGCCAATACAAAAACCAGGGAAGCCCCCATCACCATGAGTGGGCCGGTTGGCAAATTGGTGCTCATAAAGGAAAAGAAGGCACCGGCGGCACCAGCGGTCACCCCAAACACTGAAGCCAAAAGCAGCATGACATGCATCCGATCGGTTAAAAGGTAGGCTGCAGCCGCGGGAGTTATCAGCATGGCCGAAACCAACACGACTCCCACAGCCTGCAGGGCGATAACCACGCTGAAGGCCAGGAGCAGCATCAGGACATAATGAATCATGGTCACCGGGAACCCTGCCGCCCTAGCAAAAGCCGCGTCAAAACTGGTGAGCAAAAGTTCCTTATAGAAAATGGCGATCAACAAAACCGCTAATACAGTGATGATGGCCATTAGAATAACATCATCTCTACCCAGAGACGCAGCCTGACCGAACAAATACGCATCGAGACCGCCCTTGCTGCCGGTAGATATATTTTGTATCCGGGTTAACAAGCAGATGCCAATGGCAAAAAATGAGGCAAGCACCAATCCCAAAGCGGTGTCTTCCTTAAGTCGGGTTGTTTGCTTGATCAGGGTTACCATCGCGCCCCCCAAAAGGCCCGCCAGGGTGGCCCCCACAAAGATGGCTACCGGATCCTTGCTCATGTTCCACAAAAACCCCAGAGCCACCCCGGGCAAAACTGCATGAGAAAGGGTGTCGCCAAAGAGCGCCATCTTGCGCACCACAAGGAAACTTCCCAGCAACCCGCAGCTTATACCCAGTAGAATTGAGCCGACCAAGGCATAGCGCACGGCCGGATCCTGAAAACTAAAAAAACGCCTGGCTTGTTCAAACGCGGATGTCTCTGAAATATCTCCTATCCGCTCAGCCCAGACCCATTCAGGAACCAGAAGCCCCAAGAATATAAACAGAAAACCGTACCTCATCTTAATCGGCCTTGGAACCGACTGCTTCAGCCACTTCACTGAGGATAGTCAACCGACCGCCATAGGTCCTTTGCAATAACTCCTGGTTAAAAATCGCCTTGGTGGGACCAAAGGCCACCACGCGCATGTTGAGCAGCAGGAGACTATCAAAATATTCCCGTGCCGTTGTCAGGTCGTGATGCACCACCAGCAACGTTTTACCCTGCTTCCTTAATTCCTGCAGAATAGCCACAATCGCCGTCTCGGTTGCCGCGTCCACCCCTGCAAACGGCTCATCCATGAAATAAAGATCACTCTCCTGAGCCAAAGCACGCGCCAAAAACACCCTCTGCTGCTGTCCTCCCGAGAGATTGGAGATTTGCCGATCGGCATAGGGAAGCATCTTCACCTTCTCCAGGCATTCGCGTGCCTTTTCGCGATCAGATTTTGCCGGTCGTTTAAACAACCCAAGGTGTCCATAGCGCCCCATCAATACCACGTCCATCACGCTCACCGGAAAGTCCCAGTCCACCGACTCTCGCTGCGGCACGTACCCGACACGCTGAAGATTCTTCTCCACCGGCTCTCCAAATACCTTCACCCAACCGCTGTTAAGCGGAAGCATACCCATGGCTGCCTTAATCAGCGTAGATTTACCCGCCCCATTGGGGCCAATGACACCCACCAGTTGCCCCGCAGTCACTTCCACATCCACACCCCATAAGACCGGCCGTTTATGGTAGGAAACCGTTAGATCATGCAATTCCAGCGGAACCGGTGTTTTGGCGTTCTCTTCACTCATTAAAATGTCACCCCAAGTCGAAGACCAATCGCCCACGCATCTCCAATAGTGTTATCTCCACTGGGGCGATTGATCCACTGGATGTCCGGCTGAATGTAAATGGCCGGTGACAGTTGATAAATGTAGGTTAATTCCAGAACCGATTCATGCGATTTAACATCCGTGATTTCACTGCTGTGCTTGCCGTAAATGAAGCCCAGTGAAGCCACGTCCTCATCCCGACCGGGAATCAGGCCTTTATAATTGAGTCCTGCTTCCGTCGACCAATGGAACCGGCTGCGATCACGCCGGGCAACACCCCAGCGCCCAAAAACACCCAGACCTTGATCCTGATGCCCTTCACGAAACACCATCTTATCGACTGAGGCAAAGATACCACCATTGCCATCTGCTTTCCCTCCAGCATGCTTGTCGAATTCTGAAGAATGATGCCACGCACCCAGACGGTACCAACCCGGCAAATCTGTTCCATCAGAAATTGCGAATCCATTGTAGCCAACCTGATACAAACTGGTCCATCCCTGCCCGTTTCCCAGTTCAAAATGCGTGCCGTGCTGATTGATCGACGGATCTCCCCCTGCATCATCAAACACATCCCCATCATAAATTCCTGCCTGAAGATAAGTCGTCTCACTAAAATCATATCGCAAACGCAAACCCAATCCAGGCGCATTAAAGGCGGGGCCTCCATTCACGGCATTCGCACTCCAGGACGCTGTCTGGCCAAAGGCATCATTAATCAATGCATCACGATACACCGAACCCACAAACTCATCATCAGCCAATAAATTACCCAGCCGCAGGTTCAATTTCCCACAATCCTTCTCATAAAAAACCTCATGCAAACGCAGTCCGTCATAGGCATCAATGTTACTTACGGCCAGTTCATTACCGGCGTACTGGCCAGGGCTCACCCCATGTGTCCAGAACGTGCTGAAACGAAGACGTGTCCCGGCCCAACCAAAGGCAGTTTCCCCGTTGATATCCAGTGCTCCATAACCGGCCCCATTGTAGGCACTCCCTGTTTTAATCCCACCCGAAGCATGGAAAAAAGCCTCTGCGGTATATTCGAAAGTAAACTCATAACCCCTCTCAAAGAGCGAACTACGAACCCCACTCCAGTCACCCGAAAGAGCTTCCCGATCCCAAACAGATGAACCCTTGGAAGGTTTTTCCTGCGCAAGAACCCCGCAGGAAATGATTAATAAACCAAAGAAGATTCGTTTTGTTTCCATGAGGCTTTAGATAAATAAACTCACCGAAGTGCATTAACAATGATTGTGAGATTATGACGAATCATGCCCTCATAAGTCCCCAAATCAAGCTCACCTTCCATTTGCCCACGCTCACCCATGGCATCAGAAAACAATTCTCCACCAACCGTGACCCCGGCATCTGCGGCAATTGCCTTAATGGCTTCGGGACTCACTGTCGTTTCCACAAAGATTGCCTTCACCTTTTGAGCCTTGATGAAATCCACCAGCTTGGTTCGATCAGCAAGTCCGGCCTCACTAACAGTGGATATACCCTGTAAACCAACTACCTTGAAACCATAAGCGCGTCCGAAATAATTATAGGCATCATGACTGGTCACCAGAATCCGTTTTTCAACCGGGATTTCCGCCACCTTCATTTCCGCCCATTGATGCAGTTCGTCCATCCTTGTTTTGGTGCTATTACCATTGGCTTCATAATCGACCTTGTGCTCTGGATCCAGTTGACTAAGTCCCGCCACAACCACATCAACCGTCTCTTTCCATAGCGGCACATCAAACCAGATGTGCGGATCAAAGTGCCCTTCAAACTCATCAGGCTTGAGCAAACGGCTCGTGTTGATGTTTTTAGTTACCGCATAAACTGGCTTTCCTCCTGCTTTTAATTTACCCAGCACTTCTTCCAGCTTGCCTT
The DNA here is from genome assembly GCA_030747505.1 of Verrucomicrobiota bacterium. GTDB lineage: Bacteria > Verrucomicrobiota > Verrucomicrobiia > Limisphaerales > UBA1100 > UBA1100. The sequence continues at coordinate 8,559 of JASLKQ010000061.1, forward strand.
CCAATAAAAGGCCAACATGAAAAATGGCGTCAGCCTTCTGTAGTTTGTTCACATCATTTGCACTGGCTTTATACAAATGAGGGTCCACGCCCGGGCCCATAATCTCAACAACCTCGATATTTTCGCCGCCAATTTGACGAACCAGATCACTTACCATGTTCACGGTAGTCGTAATCTTTACCTTGCGAGGCCCCTCAGAACCTTGCTCTTCAACAAGAGAAGTATCCTGAGTACACGCCACCATTAGAATACACCATAAAGTTAACACCAACTGAGCACACCTCAGGATCCATTTTTTTTGCCGATTCACGTGTTTAATTTGTGATAAACACAAGTTTGATGCAAGAAAATAAGTTTGGCATGCCAAACTTTAAGAGTATCTGAAAGCCATGGACACAGTTATCATGTTCTAATGGAGAATTGCTAACTCATGCGATTGACGAATCAATTGGGCATCCATTTCCAGAAAATCATCCATCCTCCGGTGAGCTTCTCCTTCATCAATCTCACAGGCCATCATCCAGTAATGAGAATAGTGATTCCCTTCACTTTCAACAAGATCAGCATAAATTCTGGCCAGTTCCGGCTCACTATCGTTCAAAGCAACTGCCAGAATCTGAAATTTTTCGCAACTACGCCCCTCGATTAACGAGGCGGCAATCAGATGATCGATCACCTGTTCCCTACGTCCTTTACGGATCAATCGCATCATGCCTCCAATCCATGGGCTTGCTGGGGTTGACCCAAAGGGGACCTTCCTGGAATCCAAAAGGTTTAAAATTAAATGAAAATGTTCCAGCTCTTCCTGTGCGATATGATTCAGCTCCTTTACGTACCTCGAAAGCTCCGGGTATTTGATGAGGTTCAGCGCACTGGCCGCCGCTTTCCTCTCCAGATGGCAATGATCCACCAGCAGCTTATTCAAGTTCGCGAGAACCTTTGGAAGCCACTGATCGGGAATTGAAGCACGCCACAAAAGCACGGTTTTAACCAAAAAATAATACCAACCTTAATGCATCAAGGACTGCCACCTCCATAATCTATTCAGCAAATCGCGCATCTAGTGGAAGTCATCAGGCACGAGAGGCATAATGACACTCAGCTTTAATTCTAGCAACCGTTTGTGTATAACTGTCGCTTGCGAACCGGTCCCAGAAAAATAGCATCGGAGGGTAGGAGTTACCCTGTTTTAAGGAGGATAGGTAATGCATCAGATTTTATTATTTTTTTTGATGGGAATATTGACGTCTGTTTACAGCCAAACAGACAAACTTAAACCATCTGGCCCGTTACCCGAAAATGGAAAAGATGACGCCGCTTTCCACTATCATTTGGGCCTTAACTATTACGATGGCCTTGGAGATACTCCAAACTACGCCAAGGCGGTCACCCATTTCAAACGCGCCGCCCAACTAAACCATCCTCAGGCTCAGGGCATGCTTGGACAATGCTACCGTAACGGGCGCGGGGTGAATCGTGATCTGGAGAAGGCGTTTTACTGGATTGAACAGGCAGCCAAGCAAAACGATACCATCGCCCATTTTCTTTATGGCACTCTGTTGGCAACTGGCCAAGGCTCCCCCTTGGACTACAAAAAAGCCATGACCTATTATCTGAAAGCAGCAGCGAAAGGCCATGCTGCTGCCATGAATAATATTGGCGCACTCCATGAACAAGGAAACGGCGTACCTCGAAATTATGTGGAGGCACTCAAGTGGTACAAGATGGCCGCAAACATGAACTTGGCCAATGCCCAGTGCAATTTGGGACAACTCTATGCTTCAGGTAGAGGAGCCGTTCCGGACGCTACTGAAGCAGTCAAGTGGTATCAGAAAGCGGCCAACCAGAATCATCCTCAGGCACAATTTCTTTTGGGTGCGGCCTATTATTTTGGTAAAGGCGTTAAACGCGACCTGGTAAAGGCCCACCAGTGGATGAACCTTTCAGCCAATGCGGGGAATCCCTCGGCCAGACTGCATCGAGGGGCAATCGCAAACAAGCTGACTCCGCAGCAAGCCCAGCAAGCCAATGACCAAATCGCTGCCTTTCAGGCCAAACATTCAGTCTCTTCACCCGCCAGCACCCAAACTGCATCAACAACAGGTACCGGATTTTTTATCACCTCACAAGGACACCTCCTCACCAGTCACCACTTAATTGCCAATGGCCGAAAAATCGAGGTTCGTACCCACACCGGTAATTACGACGCTGAATTGATCAAAGCCGACGCCAGCAACGATATTGCCCTGCTGCAAATCAAATCCCGGACCACCCCATTAATATTAACCACGCAAGTCGCCCCACGCTTAGGACAAAGCGTTTTCACCATTGGATTCCCAAACCCCAAGGCACAAGGCATTTCCTCCAAATACACCGAGGGACGCATCAGCAGTCTATTAGGATTGAAAGATGATCCGCGCCTGCTACAGGTCAGCATGCCGGTCCAGTCGGGCAACTCCGGAGGCGCACTGATTGATGAGAAAGGCACAGCCATTGGCATGATCACCTTACGATTGGACGACCTGAAAACATATAATATGACCGGCAGTCTTCCGCAAAATGTAAACTACGCACTGAGGAGTTCCCAAATAAGAGGATTTCTTGCCACGATCCCATTAGTGCAAGCTCGTCTGCCCCAACCAAAGCCTACGGCCAGATCAGTCAATTATAATGCAGCAATAGAAACAGCACAAAGGGCGACCGCGTTTATTCTGGTTCACGACTAACCCCTTTCGGATGTAGGATGCAATCCACTAACCTTGACTTTTTATGCGTTTTACAATAGAAAAATTGAAGTTCTTACAAGGAGGACGAACAAGTGAGACTAAGAGAGGCACACCGTTCATTGTGGATGTTGTTATCTATTGCCGTAGGCATTGGAGGTTTTGCGTGTAAAGAGCAGAAGAAGTCGGCAAACCCAAAAAATCCCGCTCCGGCTGTCACCAAAAAAACCCAGAGCGAAGAAACTCCGGTAACCCCTGCTGGACAGCTGGATCTTGCCATCAAGTATTATACAGGCGAAGGCAAGCCCAAAGCCCACAAGAAGGCGGCTAAATATTTCAAGATGGCGGCAGATAATGGAAGCCATCAAGCACAGTTTGCTTTGGGCTGCATGTATCAAAATGGACATGGCGTAACCCAAAATTTTGTCAAAGCTGCCGACTGCTACCTCAAGGCCGCCCAAGCCGATAATCCGAATGCACAATTTCTTCTGGGATTATCTTATAAGGAAGGCAGTGGCGTCCCACGTGATCCTCTGGAATCCTACAAATGGATTTTTCTCGCAGCTGAATCAGGCAAAACCCAGCACATTGCTGCCCGACAGCAACTGGACCAAACTTATTCGCCAGCAATGATTGCTGAAGGTCGCCGGCGCGCCGACCAATTCCGCATGTATCAGGGCGTGAACAATTAATCTTCTAGCGCCTTAATCAGTCGATTCACATCATAAACACACCCACCCCAAGTGCCTCCGCTTTGGGCCTGCAACGCTGCCCAGAGACGGGTGTCATCAGGCAATTGGGGATGCGGAGCCAAATCATCCCTCGACCTCCGAGATGTCAGCAGCTGCGCTCCTTCTTGGGCAGTCAATTCTTCTTCTTCAGTCCCAATCAAATTCAATGAACCCCGGTTATTATTCCGATCGATCTCAATTTGAATGATATCTCCATCCTGAATTTTTCCAATAGGACCGCCGGCCAGTGCCTCAGGACCAACGTGACCAATGCAGGCACCCGTAGATACCCCAGAAAACCGACCATCGGTTACTACAGCTACCTGCTTGCCAAAGGGCAGAAACTTTAGGGCAGAAGTCACCTGATAAGTCTCCTCCATGCCTGTACCCATTGGTCCGATTCCAGCCAACACCATCACATCACCGGCCACAATTTTGCCCGCCTTAATCGCTGCAATTGCTGATTCCTCACTGGAAAACACTTTGGCCGGCCCCTTCATTCGGTATACCCCATCCTCATCAACCACCGATGGATCAATCGCCGTACTCTTAATGATTGCCCCTTCAGGAGCTATGTTTCCTGAAGGAAAAGTAACTGTACTGGTCAATCCCCTTTCACGTGCCCTACTCGGACTCATAATGACTTCATCCGGATCCACACCTTCCTGCTCTTTTAGAATCTCCCGGAACTTGATCCGCCTTTCTGAACCCTTCCAATCATCAAGCAAATCATTCCATTGGCCTCCTTCCACCGTTTTTACCGACAAATCAATCAGCCCTAATTCCCTCAAGTGCAACATCACTTCAGGAACCCCTCCGGCCAGAAACACATTTACCGTGGGGTGCATCTCAGGCCCGTTAGGTAAAACGCTTACCAAACGGGGAACCTTTGAATTAATCTCCTGCCAATCGGCAACCGTTGGCCTTTTCAGTCCAGCCGCATGTGCAATAGCGGGTATGTGAAGAAGCAGGTTGGTGCTCCCTCCAAAAGCAGCGTGCACCACCATGGCATTACGAATCGCTGAATCGGTCAGAATTTGGTTCACCCCAACGGACTTGGATTCCAACTCCATTATCAGGTCTGCAGCCCGAGTCGCCACATCCAGCCATACCGATGATCCCGAAGGTGTTAAGGCCGAATGTAAGGGAGCCAGCCCCAGGGCCTCGCCCACTACCTGTGAGGTTGCAGCTGTCCCAAGGAACTGACACCCGCCACCAGGCGACCCGCAGGCCTTACACCCTAGTGTCGCTGCCTCATCAAGGGAAATCATCCCGTGGGAAAACCGCGCTCCAATCGTCTGAACCGCACCGGCATCCTCTCCCTCCTCAGGCGGCAACATTACCCCACCTGGGACAAGTACTGCCGGTAAATCCTCCAACCCAGCCAAAGACATCATCATCGCAGGCAGCCCTTTATCACACGTGGCCACCCCGATCACTCCCTTACGTGTTGGCAGCGACCGAATCTGGCGCCGCATCACAATCGCCGCATCGTTACGAAAAGGAAGACTATCAAACATGCCTTCAGTGCCTTGCGTGCGACCATCGCATGGATCAGAACAATGGGCCGCATAGGGCACTCTTCCAGCCACCTTCAAGTGGTTCGCCGCCTCCTGAACCTGCAAGCCAATTTCCCAGTGCCCGGTATGGTATCCCAGTGCAATCGGTGTTCCATCAGGAGCCCTCACCCCACCATGAGTATTGAGTATCAGATACGCGTCTCCATCCAATTTATCCGGGTCCCACCCCATACCAACACTTTGAGTCAGCCCAAATAAATCCCCGCTGGGGGCTTCGCGCAATTGATCCTCCGAGAGAGGAAGTTGACCCGCAGGACCTTTGCCTCGAGTACGAATCTGATAGAGAGACCCCATCGACTAAATCACTGTATTATCCGGAATGACAGCATTCTTGGGGATAATCACTATTCCATCGCGGACATAAAATCCATCCCCATCCATATTCTCTTCCTTACCAGCGGGACTCACAACACAATTACTTCCGATGCGCGCATTCTTATCAATGATGGCATTCTGGATACGCGTATTACTCCCAATACCGATTGGAGGCCTGTTCTTGGCGCTATTATGGTTAATGGAACTGTCGGTCTCATAATAATCAGCACCCATCATCACCACACGCTGAATCATTGTGCCGTCGCCCACCACGCTTCGGACGCCCACAATACTGTCACTAATCTGGGCACGACTAATAATACAACCATCACTCAAAACCGCATGATCGATAGCAGCCCCGTTGATCTTGCTTCCCGGAAGGAAACGTGGTCGTGTGAAGATGGGTGCCTTCATGTCGAAGAAATTAAATTTGGGCAATTCACTGGCGGCATCCAGGTTCGATTCAAAAAATGTCCGAATCGTTCCCACATCCTCCCAGTATCCTTGATACACATAGGAAAAAGCACGGCACTTCTTGATTGCCTCGGGAATGATGTGCTTTCCGAAATCAATATGCTCACTATCCAGGAAATCCAGCATCAGGTCCCGGTTGAAAACGTAAATACCCATCGAAGCCAAGTACTGGTCTTCGTCCTCGCCCAAACCAAGATCCATACGGGTCTCACCTGGAATCCGAAGTGAATCAATCACCCCATCATCCTTGGGCTTCTCGACAAACTCACGGATTTGCCGGGTCTCATCGATTTGCATAACCCCAAAATCCGATACCGCCTGACGATTGACCGGAATTGTGGCTACAGTTAGCTCTGCCTTATTTTTGATATGCTGATTAAGCACATGGCGAAAATCCATGTTGTACAGCTGGTCTCCGCTCAGAATCAGGAAGTAATCAAACCGGTGGTTCAAAAAATGCCCCAAATGCTGCCTGACTGCATCTGCTGTCCCCTGATACCACGAGGAATCCGATAATGTTTGCTCAGCTGCCAACACTTCCACAAAACCCCGGGTAAAGTGGTCAAATTTGTAGGACTGGGAAACATGCCGATGCAGAGATGCCGAATTGAACTGGGTCAGCAAGTACATCCGCTTAATTCCGGCGTTAATACAGTTGGATATTGGTATATCCACCAATCGATATTTGCCCGCCAAAGGAACCGCCGGCTTGGCTCGCTCCCGGGTCAAAGGAAATAGCCTAGCACCTCGTCCGCCACCCAAAATGACGGCCAGTACCGATCCAGAATCTAAACTTTGATCATGATCTTCAGGCATGAATGAATTCCTCTTGCCCACCGAAAAGTCCTCGCCCACGATGAGCGCCGCCTTGCTGTATCGCAGGGGAAAACACAAACTAACCCCAAAGCGAACCCCTAGGCGATTAAAAAACACATGTCAAACACACCTCATCGTATTGGCATCATCGGAGGCAGCGGCCTTTATAACATCGAGGGCTTTAATAGCCAAAGATGGCAAACCGTAAAGACTCCCTTTGGTGATCCTTCTGATCAACTTTTGACTGGAACCCTCGCTGAGCGGAAAGTCGTATTCCTGCCACGCCACAGTCGTGGACACCGGATTATGCCCAGTGAACTGAACTATCGCGCCAATATCTGGGCGATGAAAAAACTGGGGGTGGAGTGGATTATTAGTGTCAGCGCAGTGGGATCACTGCAGAAACGCTACCGACCCTGCGACATCGTGCTGGTAGACCAGTTTCTTGATCGTACCAAGCAATCGGCCAACCACACCTTTTTTGGCAATGGCATCGTAGGCCATATCGCTTTTGCTGATCCCATCTGTGAGGAGTTACGGCAACTGCTCCTCAAGAGTGCTAAACGTAAGAAAGCGCGCGTACACAACGGCGGTACCTATGTGAACATGGAAGGCCCTGCCTTCAGCACGCGCGCAGAGTCACTCACCAACCATAAGTTTAAATATGACGTGATCGGCATGACCAATCTCGGTGAGGCCAAGTGTGCGCGCGAAGCGGAAATCGCCTATGCCACCATGGCGATGATTACCGATTATGATTGCTGGAAGGCCGATGAGGAGCACGTGACAGTTGAAATGGTGGTTGAAAACCTAAACCGCAATGCTGCCACAGCCAAGAAAGTGCTAACTGATGTAATTGCCCGCATTCCCAAGACCCCTGAAGATTGGCCCTGCCATAGTGCCTTGGAGAACGCCATCATGACCGACAAGAAAGTGTGGCCAGCCAAAACCAAAAAGGCACTCGCTCCCATTCTGGAAAAGTATCTGTAATGATTCCAATGAAACAGCTCCACTTGATGATTGCGGTAATGGTGTTGGGTCAATCCATTTAACTTGCCTTGCTTCGTTTTTTGCTTAAAATTGTGCCTGTGAAGAGTAAAAAAGTCACAATTGCCATCGCCTCTGCAATCGTGATTTTGAGCGGTATCATTATGGCTGATCAGATCAGTGATCGAGTTGGGATCAGCAGCAAAACCCACGCCAGTAATAATGCCAATAACCCTATTGAGGGCGAGTTCTGCCCCCCCTGCTCAAAATGTGAGGAATGCCCTCCGTGTCCAGTCTGCCCTTAAGTAGGGCTTGCCTGCATCAACCTCACTGCTTCTCCATCAAAGTCCTCCGGCGTGGTGCCGATCATTATATGATTATCCGGCAGTGAAGGTGCCCATGTAATCACCCACTTTGGCGTACAATTCACATTGCTGCGCCGATTGCTCCAGTAAATCATCGGCCAGCTTCACTCGGCCCGGTTCAAAAATGGTAAACGTCGCCGAACCTCCAAAAGCAAAGTAGCCCTTCTCTTCCCCCTTTTTGACTGCTCGTGTAGGGACATAGGTAAGATTCACGCTACCCACATTGGTGGCTCCAATCTCCAGCATCAGCACTTTTCCCAATCCTTCGGTTTCAATTTCCGTCACATAACGCTTGTTCTCCCAAAGAATCCTCAAACGATTACGCAGAGCCAGTGGGTTCACTGAATTCAGCTGCCCATTAATCAGTCGCGCATTACCAGGCACCCCGGCAACCGGAAAATGGAACCGGTGATAATCAACCGGACACAACCGCGAAAACACCGCCGCACCGTCGGCATAACGGGCAGCCAGATCGGAATCTCCCAACAGCCGTTCCAGATCAAACTTTTGCCCCTTTACGAAAACACCTTCCACTTGCGAAGCCTTGGCAAAACCAAGATGACGGCCATCAGCCGGAAAAACCACTGAGTCCTCGGCCTCATGTAGCGGGCGCGCCTCAGGCTTGAGCTTGCGGTAAAAAAAATCATTGAAGGAAGTGAATTCATCAGTCTGCTTGACGTGCTCCTCCTCAGCAATTCCATAGTTTTTAATGAACGGCTTCACACGCGCCTTGCTGGCAAAACCACTCATCCTCCATCCATACCACCGGGAAAACCAGGCCCTCTTGGCAACCGTATGAAGCGCGAGCTGCCCGAATGGATTAAAAAGGATGAACCGCAACCACTTTTCACCATACACCACCTCCGTCTCAATCTGACCGGTGTAACGATTAAAAAACTGGATTCCGGATTCAGACATCAACAACTGGTTGGCACTCCGGCCACCACATCCACGCAATGAGGAATCGCACCGACCACAAAACCAAGGCATTCCACCGCACCTTTGGGTTTTCCGGGAAGACATATTACCAATGCATTTCCCACAGCAGCCGCCATATTGCGCGAGAGAATCGCGTTTTTGGTAATCTTCATGGATTCCATCCGCATCACTTCACCAAATCCAGGCAACTCACGATCCGCTATTTCCTTAACGGCTTCAGGAGTCATATCCCTAGGAGATACACCGGTCCCTCCCGTGGTTAAAACCAGATGTGCCCCCTTGGCTATCTGCTCTCTAATAGCCCTTTGAATTTGCTCCTTGTCATCCGGCACAACTGTCTCGGCGATCACCGACCAGCCATAGCCCCCGACTGC
>JASLKQ010000062.1 GCA_030747505.1 Verrucomicrobiota bacterium
TGTTGAAATCCACCCATCATTCCACCCTGTTGAAATCCACCCATCATTCCACCCTGTTGAAATCCACCCATCATTCCGCCCTGTTGAAATCCGCCACCCATCTGACCGCCCATCATTCCGCCCATCATTCCGCCTTGTTGAAATCCGCCTCCTCCGTATCCCTGTTGAAACTGGGCAAGCGCAACCTGTCCCAGCATCCCAATTATTAGGAATATCAGCCATCCTCGATATGTAATCAGTATATTCAAACCTATCCCTATTCCAGTTGGACGTTAAAAAACCAACCCTATATCAACGAAACCACCATCAATGCCAACCAATTAGGATGCTAACCTCATCCAATATAGTAAACAAGCGCTCAAGTTACTATTTTAAGGTAAAATACCACAATTTAGTCGTTTTCAGTCAATTTGCTAAAATCCAGTTTTATATTTGAAGCACACATCGTGCCATAAAACATATTTAGTATAACCAAATGCAACGGGGGGTTTTGCTCAAACATTGAATGAATCTTCCGAAAGGGGATATTTATTCGCTTAAACAGCCAAAGAGATAATTTTACTGATTAATTTTGGATAATCGAGGCCCGCTTTACGCGCGGCCAACGCAAAGTCCTCATCTTTTGCCAACATGGGATTCGGGTTAGCCTCGATGAATATAGGCTCTGAATTTGAAGTAAGCCGCAGGTCCATCCGGGCATAGCCAGTTAAATTGAGTGCTCGGTAAATATTCTTGCAGGTTTGATTTAGCTGAGCCTGATCCCGTGCATTCAATGAAGGGAGAAATCGATTCTTGATCCCCCAGCGGATACGATAGTCCTCGTCCCACTTAACGCTGTAACTGGCAAACCGGGATTCTACCGGAACATTCCTGCCAAAAGTCATTTCTCGCGGAGGAAGACACTGCAGCCTTTCGTTACCTATCACTCCGACATAAACCTCCCGGCCAACGATAAACTCCTCAACCAACGCCTCCTGCTTGAATCTTTCCTGAACAAAACATACCCTGTCCACCAGTTCCTCTTCATTTTGAACCACACTCTTTAAGCTAATACCATAACTTGCTTCTTCACGGATCGGCTTAACGATTAGCGGAAATTGCATTCCTTCGTCCAATCTCACTATATCCCCGGGTTCGTGAACCGTAAAACGAGGAACCTTTATCCCATGAAAACTGGCGATCTTTTTGGATAGAGTTTTATCCTTGGATAAGGTGATCCCCGTGGACCCGCACCCGGTAATCGGAACATCCTGCAGTTCTAAAAAGGAAGTAATCCGGTTTTCGTTGCCCAACGAATTTGCAAACCGCTCGACCATGTTGAATATCACATCCGGCTGATAACGTTCAACCATTTCACGGATTAACCCCGTGTCATCATGAACTCCCAGCACCGCAAAGGGATAATCAAGCTCACGCAAGGCGCTCAACACATGTCGCTCAGTTTTCCATTCGGGTGACTTAAGATCCTCCGTATAGTCAACATCCAGCCCGGCAGGTTCACCCACGTCAAATAAAACCAAAACTTTGGGCATTTTAGCCAATAATCAACCTCCCTTAACATTGAAATAACTAATAAATCCACCTCCGGAAGGCAAACTCAAAAAATGCCCACCAAGCCAACGATGAATCAGAACGGTATTGAGGCAACGAAACAGGATCTCACCGTGAATGTTTATAATGACCGGTAAAACGTTGATTCATAATCAGGGATGTCGTGTAGGAAACGAGCCCTGCCAATAATTCTGAATTATCCCTTGAACTCAACAAGTTCAATTCATCGGCACGCCCCGCAAAATCCTCCAAAAGCTCATTAATCCTATACTTTGGCTCACGCGTCCATTGATTCACTGCATTGATCACTTGTTTGCGATTACGCAAAATAAATACTCCCACTGAAGTGCCCCCGCCTGAGAAATCCGACCTAAATAACGTCTTTAGATCCTCGTCATAAAAGTCCGGGAATGATTCTGCAAACGCCTTTTGTTTTCTCCGAAAATAGGTTTTTAATTTGATCCGTAACGAGCCTTCTTTGGAGGGGCAATAGGACTCGAGTTTCGTAGGCTCCTTTCCAATTAAGGACCCCATCAATTCGTCTACGTATTCAAGCTTCCGCAATGCCGGCCACCCAGCGTATTCACTCCTCCAATCTGACTTTGGCGTCAGCCAAACTGCAAAAGTTTCAGCCCAATCCTCATCAGGATGCATCTGCGCATACCAATCATCGAGATGAATCACGAAAGACTTACTATAACGGCGGGGCCGATAAGTCTCCGGATAATCTCGTGAAGCTAACCCAAAATGTTTTTGCCATTTTTTCCGTCGCTGCAATTTATAGGCATAGGAATAGGCGTGCCCGGCCTCGTGGCGAAGCAATTTCATGCATTCTTCCCGGGTTCCTCCCTCAACTTCCATCAGCATCTTGCGCTCAAGCTTCCTTAAACGGTCGTCAAACAGATAGAAGGGGATAAAAATAGCCGCGCAACCCTCTGGACAAAACCATTCGTCACCAATATGGCACCGAGGCATTAACGAAAGCCCCTTGGCCTTGAGTTCAGCATATAACTGCTTGATACAACCAGCCACCCGTCCCTCCACCTTTAGCCCCAATTCAGACACACGAATATCCAACAAATCCTCATCGGACAAACCCCTCCATTCTAATTGGGAAACCATCACCATCGCAGGAAAAAGTGTTTTTATTATGGCCTAAAATTACGGCCAAGTTAAAAATTATGGAATTTTCTCAAAACCGGATTATGACAGCAATTGCAGTAAATAAATGCTCGCTCTTTGCGGTATAACGTGTAATGTCAAGCCTCGAATTTAGCCCAAAGAATCATGGACTGTGTTAATGTCAGATTAAACGGGGAACTAATACAGTTTGACTGTCCTAATTGTGGTGTAGATGCAGAAATCAATGGGGATACACTTCAGGAGATATGGTCTAATTTCGAAGGCATGGTCACCTGCCCTCTTCCTCAAGGATGTAACTCCTTGATCAGAATTCCAACGAAGGAAAAAATCGATCGACTAAAAAACCAGGGGCCCAAGCCGGAACCAGGTGGCATTAGCGATATCATGAATCGAATGAACGAGCGCAAGGGGCATGAAGATAATGCTTCAGACAACGCTGAGGGAGACGAAGAAGACAACCCTGAAGAAGAGTCAAAACCAGCACCCACAGGCCCTTTCCGATACGTTTCTACATCTGATGAAGCCACAACATGGGCAAAAGATTTTGAAAGCAAAAAATCTGAGAAGACACAGAAGCCAACATCGTCCCCATTGGCAATCCGGACTTTCCGCAACAAGGAATGCATCGTTCAGGGGCAAAACCGGTTTGACGATACCGTCTCTTCGTTTCTCGGTAAAATAGGAAAAGACAACGTCATATGTGTCTCACCCATTAACTACACTGATCCACAGGATAAGTCTCCGGATTATGGAGTGGTTGTTTACTACCAAAACTCAAGCAAGAAAATTCCAGAGGGGGAACAAACTGAAACCGCACCAGCTGCAGAACCAGTTGTCTGGAGAGATTAATTGACTCGATTGGATCTTTTTTTTTAGGGTCCGCCCTGCAAAAACAAAAATATTTGTACCAATCTAAGCCATGATATTTCTGATGGAATTCGCCCTTTCTGAAAACTTAACCAGAATTCTATTGGTTGCCTTCCTGGTCGCCTACCTTGCATGGAGCGTTCTTCGTGATTACCGCCTTGTAGACCATTGGGAGTATAAAATTTGGGACATGCGCAGAGGGACCGACCTCAAGGGCATTGAGTACGAAATCACCAGAATGGAGGAACTAGGGTCAGATGGATGGGAATGCTACGAGGTTCTGCAGATTCCTAATGACGAAGGAATCGTCCAACGCGAATATCATTTCAAACGGAAAAGAAGCGTACTGATGATTGGCTTTAAGAAACCTAAGACGGGCACCACCACCGAGCTAAAGGCAGGCTTAAAGAAGTAGGACGGCTTTCAGGAGCTCTATTCGGTGACTTGTCGCAACTTCTTTTGAGGCGCGTCTTTGACTTGAACCCGTTTCCATTCTCCCGAAAAGATTGAAGCGGTTGGCTTGCCTCGAAGTATCCCATCTGGTGATACCTCTATTGTTACCCCTTCAGCCAAAGAGCCATGCCCTCCTTTAACTTCTATTGCACTGCCCGAACTTGCTGTCCATTTATACTCCTCTTTTTTGGACCCCTTGGTCACTTCATCCGAGCTCTCCCACCATATCTGTTCACCATTGGTTGCCTCCTTGAGATGCACCAACTTGCCTGATCCCAACACGTCACCATTCCCCTTTGAAAGCACGATCCGTCGCCTAAGTGTAATCTCTCCTGATTTCACATTGTTGGCATTCTGGTAAACGCCAAATAAATCCTTCATTTTAATCGCCTCTTCAGGGCCTTCAACTTTTTCTGATGGTTCACCCGCATCCTTTCCTTCCCAATTCAAACGTTTAAAATTAGCCCTTTCGGCCAGATCATCAAAAATCAATGCTTCAAACCTCCATTGTGTACCCGCCTCAATAACCGCCACAAAAGAACTCGTCGTTTCCAAGGGGTTTTCACTGGCGTCATAAAGGTTAAATTCCACCGACACCCCACTAACCGCATTAGTCCCACTATTCTTCAAATCACCCACCACAAAACGTTTTCCAGATTCAGCATTAGTCCTAATAGAATATTTATAGAGCCTGAGGCTGCCCTCCTGCAAAACCAACAACTCCGCTTCTCGCTTGGCATCAATATCCGCCTCAACAGCCGCCTGATATTCCAAGTCTGCCCGGAATACATCTTGCGCTAATTCAGTAGCCCGCTTATTCAAAATTGCCAATTGCCGGATTAAATCCCGGGTAGGGGGCGAGTCTTTGGGGTTTGAAAGAAGCTGCCCACGGACATCAATCAATTCTCTATTCACTGATTTCAAGGTAGCGTTTAAATCACGGAGATTACTCAATGCAATCCCCACCTCACCCACCTCAGTAGAGGACTCTGAAGACGAAGGGAACGACGCAACGCAGGCAGTCAACATCACCAAAATTAAACACAGCAATATCGCCAGTCGTTTACAGTTCACATGCAAACACTAGAACAATTTAAATAAAAAAACAAGCTTCCTGCCCGCACACAACCTTGTAATTGAGACGACTATGAACTAACTTCGCACGCATGCCGTCCCGGATTGAGCGCACGATATCAGTGAACTGGCGCCATCAGGTAATCTTTACCCAAAATGTATTCGAAGCCAATAACCCCACGCTTCGTGACACCCTTGTGAATAATACATCAGGTGAACCCCGCAAGGCGCTCATCGTCGTGGATGAAGCTCTTTCCGAGGCCTTCCCCACATTAATTCAAGAAATTGAAACCTACTTCAAAACGCATGGCGATTCACTAAGGCTCGTGTGCTCTCCTGTAGTTCTGGAAGGCGGAGAAAGAACAAAAAACTCCTACTTTCACGTGAGCGAAGTCCAATCACATCTGGACCGTTACCATATCGACCGACATTCCTATCTTATCTGCATTGGCGGAGGCGCGTTGCTCGATATGGTAGGACTTGCAGCAGCAACAGCCCACCGAGGAATCCGGCATATACGCATTCCGACAACCACACTCAGTCAGAACGATTCTGGAGTAGGGGTTAAAAATGGCATTAACGCCTTTGGCAAAAAGAACTTTATCGGAACCTTCGCCCCGCCCTTCGCAGTAATAAATGACCCTCACCTCCTTTCCACACTGACTGCGCGCGACAAACGTAGTGGTTATGCAGAAGCGGTCAAGGTTGCCTGCATTCGAGACCGAGACTTCTTCCAGCAGATAGAGAGTGACTCTGAAGCTCTTGCAAATTTTGAGTCAACAGCGATGCAGCGATTAATCTATCGTTGTGCTGAGCTTCACATGAATCACATCGCCACTAGTGGCGACCCGTTCGAGATGGGTTCTGCCAGACCCCTTGATTTCGGCCATTGGTCAGCCCATAAATTGGAGCAGGTTTCGGAATATCGTCTGCGACACGGGGAAGCTGTCGCGATCGGAATAGCACTGGACTGCATATATGCCCGTGAGATGGGATTTCTTGCGGAATCAGAATGTGACCGCATTCTACGACTTTTGGAAAAACTCGGTTTTATTCTTTGGAGCACCGATCTGCTACACGCCGACACCGACGGAAAACCCGTTGTCATCGAGGGTCTTGAGGAGTTCCGTGAACATCTAGGAGGCAGGCTGACCATCACCCTTTTGAAATCAATCGGAGAAGGTTTTGAGGTGAACGAAATGAATATCCCGAGAGTACTCGATGCCGTATATGAGTTACGTGAACGAACAAGCGAGCGCACCCATCCGAAAATCATTCCTGCAAACGGATAATCCGGCATGAACCGCGTTGCCGTGATCAACGTTGTCGGGCTTTGCGACCGGCACATCGGGCCAGACATGCCCTTCACCCAGGCCTTTCGCTCTACCGGAAGCCAAAGATATATCGACCCGGCATTCCCGGCGGTAACCTGCACGGCCCAGTCAAACTACCTTACTGGAAGGCATCCTTCCGACCATGGCATTGTCGGCAACGGTTGGTACAACCATGACCTAGCTGAAATCCAATTTTGGAAACAACCCAACCAACTCGTGAAAGGCCCGAAAATTTGGGAGACAATGCGCGATAAACATGCAGACTTCACCTGTGCAAAGGTATTCTGGTGGTATAACATGTACTCAGGAGCAGACTGGAGCATTACTCCCAGGCCAATATATCAAGCTGACGGTCGCAAGGTATTTGACATCTACACCCACCCTTCCCACATCCGTGCTGACATACAAGAGGACCTAGGGAAATTCCCCTTTCCCGGATTTTGGGGACCTTCAGCAGGCATTAATACCCCCCAGGGGCAAGCCGACTGCGTAAGCCGTTGGATTTCAGAATCAGCAATCTGGCTAGAAAACCGGCACTCCCCAACCTTGTCATTGGTTTATCTTCCTCACCTAGATTACAATCTGCAACGGTTTGGACCTAAAGATTCGTCGATCTCAGCTGACCTCCGTTTAGTCGACGGAATTATTCATGATCTAATCAAATTTTATGAAAACCGCGGTGTACAACCAATCCTGCTTTCAGAGTACGGTATTACAGAAGTAAACCGGGCCATTCACATCAACCGCACCTTTCGTGAAGCTGGTTGGATCACGTTAAGAGACGAACTCGGCTCTGAAATCCTTGACCCGGGTGCCTCTCAAGCCTTCGCAGTTGCCGACCACCAAGTCGCTCACGTCTACGTTAACAACAAATCCATTCTCCCAGAAGTGAGACGACGGATCGAAGCAATCGATGGAGTCCATACCGTCATCGATTCAAAATCCAAAATTGAACTAGGCATCAACCACAAGCGTGCTGGCGACTTCATCGCAGTGTCAGAAGAAAATGCGTGGTTCACGTATTACTATTGGTTTGATGATAAACGCGCTCCTGACTTTGCTCGCACGGTGGATATTCACCGCAAACCCGGATACGACCCTGTTGAATTATTCATCGATCCGAAATTCTTGTTTCCAAAATACCATATCTCGAAACGACTTCTGCAAAAGAAAATCGGGTTACGCATGCTCATGGATGTAACCCCCTTGGACGCATCCCTAGTAAAGGGCTCTCATGGATGCAGACCATCAAACCTCATCGATTGGCCAATATTAATTACTCCCGAAACCGCAGCCCCGACAAAAGAGACTATTAGCAACACAGAAGTTCACCAACTTTTACTTAAAATGTTTGATTAAACTGACTGCTT
Source organism: Verrucomicrobiota bacterium (assembly GCA_030747505.1). GTDB lineage: Bacteria > Verrucomicrobiota > Verrucomicrobiia > Limisphaerales > UBA1100 > UBA1100. Next base: position 7,793 of record JASLKQ010000062.1, read on the forward strand.
TCACATCAATCCCTCCGTATAACCACTCCATTTTGACTTGAAAAAATAGTAAATTATGGTGTATATTCCGGTGAAGGAGACAGAAGGATTCCGAAACTTATGCGGCTTTTATTTCAAGGGTTTTTGATGGGTTCGCTTATGGGCTTTCTGGCGGGGAATGCCCAAGCTGGAGCAGCAGCAGGCGGGACTAATGTGATGATTCCCGGAGGTATTCCAGGAGGCGCTGGAACTATTCCCGCGGTGCCTCAACCAGGGGGTGCAATAATCGGATCACCGGCAATCGACCCTACCACAGGTCTTCCTCCCATCAATCCAGGAGGTGGCGCAGGCGGAACCCCTCAGGCGACCAATAATATACCAGCCCCTCAAGTCCAGATTGTCATAACCGCAGAAATGTACGAGGAAGCGAAGCGAGTATTCATCGAGAACGCAAAAAAGATTAGGAAGGAGGCTGAGGCAGGGGATGAAAGGCAACAACACAATCTTGGAGTTCTATACACGCTTGGCTACGGAGTGCCGCTGGACCATCAGCAGGCGTTCTCATGGTTTAATCAAGCCGCAAAAAAGGGTTTGAAAGAGTCCCAACTCAACGTGGCGATCGCTCTCCAAGGAGGTTTGGGCACTAAAAAGGACATGGTTGTATCCTATAAATATTACATCCTCTCAGCAGCTCAAGGCATGCGAGATGCAGCAACAGCACGGGATCATTTAGCCCAATACTTGAACCGAGACCAAATCGAAACGGGCCAGAGAATGGCTCGAGGATTCATCAAGGAGTTGGAACGACGCGAGAATCTGGCCAAACGACGAGCAATCGAAGAAAAGCGGATGAATGCAATTAAAAAAGGATTGGATCCGAATGATACACCAGGTTCAAACATCGGTGGCGGAAACAATAATTAGCCCGAAGCCTTTTGAACACCGCCCTCTAGAGAAATACTCATGACTTTTCCGACTAAAACAAGCCATGACAGGTGAGTCATAGAAAAGCTTCCACTCTCTGCAGTGCTTTCAACACATATCAACCCCAACTCTTTTTCCATAAAAATTAGTGGAACATAGATTCCAGCGTTAGCCGAAAGCCTCCTTACGCTCTCTTCCTTGCCGACCTGCTCCCATGCATAGGCAGAATTCGTTTCCCAGGAACGATGGGCAAGCATATCGCTTACGACCGGTTTTAATGCTGGCTTGTGTGCGAGCAAGTTGATGCGGCCAGAAGAATGGTCAGCCATGAAGAAGGAAGCACGATTCACTTCAGGCATCCAATTAGAAACTTTCGTGACGAACCATTCTGATAAAGAATGTTGATCAGGTAGTTCACTTAATTGATTGATTATCTCCGGGAAGAGGGATGAAAGGCCTGAGCCATCGTCAATTCCTTTACCACATTCATCGAGTTTCAGTTCATGAGTAACGCGGATTCTACCAACGGGACTTTTACGGCTTTTGAATATTGAATCGAGATCAGATTTCTTGCGCCGACCAGGTAAATGATATCGATAATTCTCTTCTTTGTATACCGGATAAGTATCCAGTTCTTCAAATGCAGATTCATCATCAATCCTCTTACTGGCGACTGCTCCTCCGCTGCCGGCTTCATAATAAAATTGCATTGTTGCCGCTCCAATCTGCACAACATCATTAGGCTCGATAACCCTCGCCCCGTTCAGAATCTCTCCATTCACCAAAGTGCCGTGAGTGCTGGATAAATCTGCAATCCAGCAAATGTTTCGCGTGCGCCATATCCTTGCGTGCTTTCTCGAAGCTTTGAGGTCCGGATTCAGGTCTATATGAATTTCATGCTCGGGGTGCTTCCTCCCAACAAACAGCTCATCAAGAGCAAAGCTCAATTGAGAAATTTCACCATTACGATTCAATTTCACATGAATGTTCTTACCTTCATGCGATGAGAGCAACTCTTCTGGATTATTATTCGCCGGGGGATTATCCGCTTGAAACTCGTCGACTTTTTGGGCTGAAGAATTGATCCTAAAATCAAGAAAAGCTCCCCCGATTTTAACCTTGGACTCAGGTTCCAGTTTTATTTTAGTATCAATCTTTATTCCGTCGATAAAGGTGCCGGCACTGCTTCCCAAATCCTCGATAAATATTATACCCCCTTCCAGCAGAACTCTGGCATGAACACGTGAAACCGATTCGTCAGGGGCCAGGTCTAAGTGTATTTCTCTTGAATCATTCTTTCTGCCGATGACCACCTCCTCAAGATCCAATAGTGCACTGCGAACCTCTCCACTTTGATCGATGTTAACTTCCAGCATCCGCATATACTTTGAGGAGTGATGAGGTCAGACGTCAACCTTCATCGAATACTATCGACTTGAGAAACCTCGGATTTACGATACATTTCCCGCTCAGCGAATGAACCCGGAGACCTCACGCGTAATAATCCAGCGTCAAAACGGCGAGGTATTGGCCGATCACAAGCTCACAATCGGAGAGTATACTATTGGCCGCTCGAAAGAGAATCTCATTAGTATTCAGAACGAATCTGTTTCACCGTGTCACGCTAAACTAACAGTTTCCGCCCGCGGTCTTATTGTCGAAGATCTTGGCAGCACTCATGGAACATTTGTCAATGGCAGGGCTCTTAAGGGTCCCACCTCAGTGAGTCTTAATCAGGCCGTACTCCTGGGCGAGATTTTTTTGACAGTCCAACATCGCACAACTGATACTACCGCCCCCAAGCTATATATCCCGGGTGATATGATTGGGGGAGGTCGATACAGCCTGATCAAGGAAATTGGGCGGGGTGGTGGTGGTGTAGTCTGGCTTGTGCAGGATGAACACCTCAAACAACCCATTGCTATAAAAAGGCTCCCCCCAGAGTTGGCCAATGATGCTACCGCGCTGAACGATCTCATCGGAGAGGTGCAGAAAGCACGAATGCTTTCCCATCCTCATATCATCCGCATCCATGATTATGTTAAGTTAACAGACGAACTCCCTTTTGTTACCATGGAATTCGTGGATGGCTCTGACCTCGGTACTCTCCGCAATCAACAGGAAAACGGATATTTCAAATGGGATCGACTGGAGGGATTAGTTAATCAAATGTGCGAAGCACTCCAATACGCACATGAACAACATATCATCCACCGCGACCTTAAGCCTGCCAACATAATGATTACTCGCGAAGGCAACCTTAAGTTAGCAGATTTTGGCATTGCCGCCAGCATTTCCGACCTAAACCCCCAAAACAGAATGGAGGGGGATGCCAGCGGGACCATGGTTTACATGAGTCCACAGCAGATGAACGGCGTCCTCCCCACTCCAGCGGATGACATTTACGCACTGGGGGCAACTCTGTACGACCTACTAACCACTCGACCCCCTTTCTATGAAGGAGACATCTACCAGCAAACCCAAGAATCGAACCCTGTGTCTATATCACAACGCATAAATAATTTTAGACTAAACAACAATATCCCCCCTCATGTTGAATCAGCTATCATGGGGTGCCTAGCTAAAAACCCAACCCAAAGACCGGCCAATGCCGGCACTCTGGCCAAACTCCTTCATCCCGGAACTGAATCCCCTCCCGCCCCTCCCCCACCCCCAGAAGAAATGGAATCAGTACTCGCTGAATCAATTGAAACTACTCAGCGATTTTTCGAAGAAAACACGCCCGGAGCAGTAAAATCCTGGTGGTACGCCAAATCCCATAAACATCGAGATTTATTACTGGTATGTGCGATCATTCTAATTTTAATCACCTTAGAATGCGCATTTTCCAAGCTACAACATGGCCAGTTCTTCAAGACGATCCATACCTGGCGCCCTTTCCTGCCTTGGTAAGAACAATTACGCTATTTTATCAGCGAGGATCAATTCCTGGAACTTTGTGCATATTGTTTAAACCCGGATAGTACAAAAATCTTTCCTTCGTTTTTCCATAAACATAAATTGGGCCCAATGAATAATTCTCTTGAGAAGATTGACGCATCTATCGAAGAGCTTGATGCTATATTGCCCAAGCTGGAATCAGCAGCCGCCCATCATCATGGTAATTCTGATCAGGGATGGTGGCTCACTATGGCTGGTGATCCTGCAGGTGCTGCACTGGCTGTTATCGCCGGAAACGAGGCCCATCAACTCGATAAGATGATATCCATCGTTGAAAACAAACTGGTCCTCCTTCACGCAGCCAAAATCACCTTATCAAACCGGTCACATACCGAATAGAGTTAGTCTGGCATTCATTAGGCTAAGCTTTCCCTACATACCCTCATCATGTTGCCGCCAATTATTTTCCGTATTTCCTCATCCTTGTAACCACGTTGAACCAGTCCCACGGTAAATAGGGGCCAGTTGGTCCAAGCGATACTTAATCGTGCCTGTGGCTGGGGTCGCAAGCTTCCCGGCGGCCAAAAATACCGCCACGCAGTTCGCGATCGAGGCAGCTTGGGAATCTTGGCAGCTTCCTTTGACTGATTACGTGAAAAATAGGTTGTATCGGTGCCAATTCCCACGTGATTGATATTGGTAACCTTGACTACATGATCAATGTGATTAAGGAACGCATTAATGTCACCGGGATTTCCAAGAAAACTGGGGATACAGGCTATCCCGGTCAGACCATCAGTATCAGCGATAGCTTTAAGAACCTTATCGGGCTTGCCCCTAATATGTTTGTGCAAATCAGCAGCACAACTGTGACTGGCCACGACGGGCTTTCCTGACGTCTTAGCCGCTTCAAAACTAGTTTGCCAACCTGAATGGGCACAGTCTGGGATAACTCCCAACCGGTTCATTTCCTTGATCACTGATTTACCAAAATCACTCAAACCCGCATTGCCGGGCTCAGCACATCCATCCCCAATCATGTTACGCCGGTTATATGTAAGGTGCAGCATCCGCATTCCCAAATTCCTAAAAACCATCAGGTAACGCAATTCATCGGGCACACTTATCCATTGTTGCGTCAAAGGAACTCCGTTACCGGTGAAATACAGGCAATGCTGGCCCGCCTTCTTGGCTGCCTCGATATCGGCTGGAGTAGCAGCCTTGTTCAAAAAACCTTTCAAGTGATCGGTTACGTAAGTGAAATTTGCCAGTCGTTTGATCAACCGCAAGGGTGCCTGCCCTTCTTCCCCTGCGTTCTGGAAGACGCAGGTCACTCCACTGGCCTTCCATGCCTGGGTAAACTCTTCACGCTCCCCCGCGTTATCCACGCAACGGACCATCATCATCCGCTCACGCGCATCCTGAATCTCGATCGCTGAGGCATTTTCCTTCGCCATTTTCGCCAGTGCCTCCCCATCAACCGCACAACGCGGGGCAAAACTGTAGGTATCAAATATAAGGGATTCAGCGTGAAGCTTCAGCCCACGATCAAGTTGTGCCGCGGAAGGCTTTAACACTGCCAAAGCTGCCCGGCGGGATTTCTGGATGACTTCGTTCGCTTCCCACGGATCAACTGCCCGTAATCGTGGAATAAAAAGAAAAGGACAAGCCAAAGCCCCAGCCTGAAGAAATGCACGCCGCGAAAGGTTCTCTTTCATGGTCAAAAGCATACCGGCAATCGAACTGATTACCAGTTCAGGTTTGCTTTGACTGGCAGGCACGGAATATAACTGCAGCTGTGAAATCAATATTTACAGGATCCCTGATTTTCTGGTTACAGTTTACATTATTTGGTGGAGGCACCTTTACGGGCACGGTAACTAGCGTGGCTGATGGTGACACCATCGTTGTCTCTGTCAGCACAAGTAAACAGTATCGAATCCGACTCAACGGAATCGACGCACCCGAAACCAAACAGATATTCGGGGATAAGTCCCGAGATGCACTATCTAAAAAAGTTTATAGAAAACGAGTAACCGTCGTGTGGAACAAGATCGACGAATATCAGCGACTTCTTGCCGACATATATTTGGGATCCAACCATGTAAACTTAAACATGGTGCTTGAGGGATGGGCATGGCATTACGCCTATTATAGCAACAACTCCAAGCTGGCCGCAGCTCAGGTTAGTGCCAGAAATACGCGTAAAGGTTTATGGGCCGGCAAAAACCCAGTTGCACCTTGGGACTGGAGAAAGAAACAAAAAATATCAAATTCTGCATATAAAACCCCATCTGCCTTTAGAACCACAAAAAGTGGTATCAATATAGTTTCTTTGCTGCCAAACCCGAAAGGGAAGGATGAAGGAGCAGAACAGGTGACACTTATCAATAATTCGAACAAGGCAGTTTCTCTAAAAGGATGGACCCTGCGAGACAAGGCGCGAAACACATTCAAGTTATCGGGCAATATTCCGGCCAACGGAATGTTAACAATCACAATGAAAAGCAACAGTATGCCACTCAATAATGACGGGGATATCATTACCCTGCTGCAAGGGCAAAGTGTTCGCCAGAATTTCACCTATAACAAACAACAAGCCAAAAGCGGACAGGTGATCAAGGCAGGAAAAAAATAGGGCGTCTTGATAAACCGATAACCTCATTTGATTGCATTAGCCCTTATATGAAAACAAGCCTCCTCATTATGCTTTGCCTTCAGCTCAATACTCTGGGCGCTACTGCACCTTCCCCTCACCCACTGTTGAACGATCTCTTTAGAGGGGACGACAATAATGATCAGAAAATCTCTCCTAAAGAATTCACCTGGCCGGCGGTACTTTTTGCCACCCTCGACCAGAATAAGGACGGGTTTATCACTAAAAATGAAATCAAACCCCTACTACCCCCTGCTCCTACCCAACTAAAGAAACTCTGGGCCTACGGCCTCATCAGCCGGCGTACCGGCGAACCTTTAATTGAGGCATATGGGGAACATAAATTAGACAAAACCAAGGTGTCCTATGGATACAACCAGGTGGTGGACCGCCAGGGACGGGTGCTTCGCCCCGGAGGACGCCCTTTACAGGGAGGTGAACGCCTCATATTAACCGGGGAATTTCAAAAGGATTCCAACATCCGTGAATACGCACGTGTCTTCACCTACATGGCGCCAATCCGGGATGCTCTCCTTTATAATTTTAGTGACACCACAAAAAAGGAATGGCTGGAATTAACCCAAATACTGAAGATCAATAAAATCAAGACACTCCCTGCGGCTGGGATTGGTGTCCGCTCCATTCTTTCCACTGAACAAGTGTATGACTACATCAAAAGAAGCCCCCGCGAAGGCAGCCCGGTGATGCGGTTCCTGGAGGAAGCCGAGCTGGAACTTAAATGTCTGGCCCTGGATGCAACCAAATCCCCGGTTGGCGGAGGCCAGAATATGAGCCAACATTGTCAGGAACACGGCAAACCCATGGGCAGTGGATTAATATTGCCTGCAGCTGATCAGAAGAAATGAATTTTCAATTCAAATCCCCGGCTGAATTTCTTTGCTTGGCCTTTTTTTTTGGCGCAATGGGTTGCACAACCCCTTCAGCTGTCGAATGGATGACTGAAGACAACCTCGCCCTCGACCAGCTGATTACCTCAGGTAAACCCGCCCTTTCAGCCGCCGAGATTACCGACCGCGCCCAGGCCAATGGTAAACTGAAGGAAACCTCCAGCAATCTCCCTGTTTTTTCCTTCAAACGCAAAGTCATTATCAATAGGCCCACCGATAAAAACGCAACGGGTAATCCCCAGACCAAGACCTATCAGGCCTACAGCAATAACCGGGACCAAACCCTCATTAAAGTGAACGGGCGCCAACCCACCCTGAAGGAAATTGAGGAGGACCGTGAAAAAAACCGAAAACGCCAGCGCCGCTTCCTGGAACGAAACGGTAAAAAAGGTTCGGATAAAATGATGTCCCACAACATGGACCTCTATAAGGAAAAATTTATACCCCGCCTGATCAGCACCGAAACCGTGAATGGCCGGCCCGCCTATCTCATCCAGTTAATGCCTGATACCGGGTACAAAATAAAGAACGGCACCGTGGACCGGATTATGAACCAGATGCTCACCAAGCTCTGGGTTGACCAGGAGGATTTCCAGGTATCGCGACTGGAAGCCGAACTGGTCAAACCGATCGGAATCGTGGTCGGCCTGATTGGCTCCATCAAGACCATCCGTATCCGGCTGGAACAGCAACGCCTCACCCCCCAGGTATGGACGGACCTGAAAATCGACGCGGATTTTGACATTAGAATCCTGACAGCCAATTACACCTTCAACATGAAGAGCCAATCCTCGGGATTTAAACCTGTGAAAGCAGGTAAACCGTCAAAAGAGTGACTACAAGCCCGGGCCGCGTAAAAAATACCCGCTCGTCTCGCCCTTGGCAACGCCGCCCGTCGAACCCTTTGCTGCCTTGGCCATTTTACCATGAACACCAAAGTCCGCACTCGAAACCTGCTTGGCGGCTCCATTCATTGTCACCGCTTGACCTTCAGATTTGTTAAGACCAGCCATTACTCTCTCTCAAGCCTGCGTGGGAAAGATCCATATCGGCCCCCAACCATCCTCCAGTTCTTCCTCCGTCAAATAAGCTACCGTAGGCTCTGTTCCCCCATGGAAGGGGAGTAGGGTTTGAATCCAGATCATCCCAATTACGTGTCGTGGTCAGTACGGATGCCGGCCTTTGGGTATCTGCACCGATGACCAAAACATAGCTGCATGCTTTACCCACCGTTCCATTTAGATTCCTTCTCCCATCATAACTTTGCCAGTTGGCCTCAACAACTTCATGATCGCCCTGACGTTCCGGATCTAATGGTGAACATAAAATCTTTGGAGTCCCCAATTCAGACTTCATGGCCCGAAGGCTAAAATTGTTCTCGGTATTCATCGCCAACGGATGAGCAGCTAAATGGTTGAGATGCTTTTTCCGGTTATATCGATCTTTCGCAAGTATTGGCGTCCCGTAAGCCCCGGGGCTCGTTCCTGGTGGAATTCCGAAATGGGCAGCAACACCAAACTGTGTTAACTGCCAGGGCATGCGTCCGGTATTGGACTGGGCGAATCCCAAAAATGCCTTATGGATGCTTCCTAGATTATTTACACATTTAATCCGATTAGCCTTTTTCTTGGCCTTGGCCAAAACAGGAAGAAGCATGGCGGCTAAAATGCCAATAATGGCAATAACAACCAAAAGCTCAATTAACGTGAAACCTCGATATCTTAAACTATGCATATCCCCTGTATATAATACGGAGGAATTATATTTTTCCTGTCAAATAGTCAAATATATTTACCTGCCTTGATGTGCTCTGCCTCCCTATATTGATTACCTTAAGCATCATAATTGTGAACTGATTTAGGCTGTAATCATCGGCAGGAAGAGTAGGGTCAAAGTCATGGAATATGAATGGATAGCCCTTTTTTTGTTCTTCCTGTGGATGGCGTATAAGGATTATCAGGTGTTAAAACTGAAAAAGGAAATTGCAGAACTAAAGAATAGGCAGGACCAGCACTTTGAACAGGCTCTGGAAAGAGATAGTGAAATTATCACCAGCATTTTCATCGCCGAATGGCCAGACCACAAAACCCCTGAGCCAGTCCGGCAAGCTTTTGATAATATCGTTGCGGCTCAGTCCGTTGACGAAAAACCCAATGACTGACCCCTTGCCGCGGACCTGAGGTTCCCCAAAACTTCTTGATACTAGCGAACCCGTCGTGGAAGCCTGACCTGCATCCGTTGTACCGATCGTGAAACTGCCCTCCCTTTCGGCCGGGAAAATTGCGGCCGCAAATGCAGAACCCGCGGCCTGTACTTAAAGGCATTAAGTACCCTAACCCGACTCTGGGACAACCTTTGACTGGTCGAAGTCCGCAGTCGACCGTTCTTAACCCCGGCCTCCTGCCCTCTCCTTGTATAATATGAATTCCTGTAGTTTGTTAACCGATAATGCCAGTACCAAGCTGTTTTCTGTGCCCCCTGCTGTGTCCCCTGCTGTGTCCCCTGTTGTGTCCCCTGTTGTGACCCCTGTTGTGTCCCCTGTTGTGTCCCCTGTTGTGTCCCCTGTTGTGTC
>JASLKQ010000063.1 GCA_030747505.1 Verrucomicrobiota bacterium
AGATTTTTCACTATATACTGACAGGCCGCGTCAGTACTCATGGTCACCATGTTTTGGCCGGCGGCTTCGGCAGTATCATAAATAAAATCAAGGATTACCCGATTGTGAATCGGAATCTTGTCAATGCGCAGCAGTTTGCCGTGTTTCGTGGTGCTCTCAGCAGCCGCCTTAATTTCCCCGTAGTGTTCATCCACCTGCTTTATAAACCCGAGGGCTTCCTCAATTTCCTCAAATCGAAACACCGGAGCACGCGAGAGCTCCTGCTTCACGTGACGCGTCTTAATGCCCCCACTGCGGTGAGTGAGATAAAACCCACGCGTCATGGAAAGTGTCAGGGTGCCTTCCACCGTGCACAGCGGCACATAGAAATCACCCTGCGCGTAAGTCCCATCAATTTTCAGAGGCCCAGAAATACTTTGTGGCAGCCCCACAAAACCCACATGGTTTTCAATTAGACCTTTTAGATTTTCCGGTTCATCCAGTGCAAAGTCTGGCACCTGATGTCCCGTCTGGTCTTTAAGCCAGCTTTGTCGCGCCTCGGTATCCGCCTGAGTATAACCCCGCGGTGGTGTGAGTTTATTCATGTTGTCCGGCTAATTAATCCCCGAGGGGGTAGCCCGCTGCGTTGGATTTATTACAGACAGGTGGCCGAAATCTACCCAGCAACCCCGCCCAGTCCAGCATTTCTTACTCTCCTGCACGCCCCAGCCAAGCTGGCAACAGCACCAAGACCGCCATAAGGGCACCCACCAACCCCGCCGAAACCAACAGTCCGAAATGAGTAACCGGCGGGAACACAGAAACCCCAAAAACCATCATCATACCCACTAGAATTGCCGTCGTTGCCAAAATCGGGCGGCCTTTGACTCGCATTGCTTCACATACTGCTTCCTCAGGACTCGCCCCTTCACTAATTTTATCTTTCCAGTGTGTGATAAAGTGAATCGTGTCATCAACGGCAATCCCAAGTGCGATGGCAGCCACCATAATCGTGATTGAATTGAGTGGAATACCCAACAAACCCTGCAGGGCAATAATCAGCCCAATGGGCAACAAGTTTATTCCCAAAGCCAAAACCGCCAACCCTGCTGAACGCCAAAGAAAGGCCAGTATCAATCCAATTAATCCAACAGTCCACAAGACGCTCTGTTGTTGGCTTCGCACAATGCGACGGTCCGCCTCAAGGATACTGCGAATCCCGCTTTGTGCAGACACTTCAACCCCTTTAGGAGCCTTATCCTTGGCCAGCTTCTCCATGCCCTCCAACAATTTTAAATACGCTTTACTGGACATGTCGCGCGTACGCAACGTGAGCTGAGCCGTCTGAAAGTTCGTATCACATAACATCGTAAGAAATGGCAACTGCGCCTTTTGGGAATTTATGATCCCTGAGAATAACACCGTTTTAATTGAGCTACTGGGCAGGCGGAAAGAGTCCTGCTTGCCCCCTTCCCAAACTTCATTAATAGCACTCATCAATTGCGTGTAGGAATAGACTGCTGTCACACCCTTCTGCCGCTGGGCGGCCCGGTGTACCCCATCGAGATAATTAAGGAACACAGGATGATTAATCCCATTGGTGCGTCCTGAATCCATCTCCATCTGGACGATATTAATCCCTCCGTATGCATCGTCCATCTCTTGAATCATCAGTCTTGTAGGGCTTTGTTCATTCAAAAATTCTGAAACTCGAACATCCGTCCTCACCTGACTAATCCCTGCTACGACTAGCAACCCACCGAGTAATGCCAATATCATCAATGGCTGGTGTGCATTCCGAACCCGCCCCGCCCAGGCTTTACCCCAATTGGATAACGTTTTCACCTCGCCCTCTCCAGTTCTCTCAGGGAACAGCAACGACAACCAAACTAAACCCGGCCCGAAAGTGAGGCCAAACAACATGGCAATCCCCACCGCACCCAACACGCCAAACTCGCGGAGCTGAACCACCTCAGTGGTCATTAAAGCCAACAATCCCACCATAGTCGTTAAGGCGGCAAAACCACTGGCTCGAATGACTTCGTTACCCATCCTATTAATTGAGCCGGTTCTGTCACCCAGTTCCAACCACGCCCGCTGAAAGGCACTCGCCACGTGAACCAGCATGGCCAGATGGACCCCAGCCAAAAGTGGCACCAGTAAAATGGTGAAAATATTCAGACGCAGTCCCGTGATCTGATAGAGGGCCGGAAGCAAAATCATGCCCATTGTCTGATTAGCTATTACATAAAAAACCAACCGGGGTGCCTTCCAGAAAGTGACCGCCAAAACCCCTATCAGAACCACTATAGCTACCGGTACAAATCTGCGTATGTCTCCTTCAATGGCAGTACGGATCTCGTGTTTAATTAGCGGTAAGCCAATCGTCCGAATCGATACTCCTTCATCACGAAAAGGCTGCAATACCCCGGCAATTTCGCTCTGAAAACGAGCCTGTTCTTCAGGTGTTTCCACCTTTCGAATAAAATTTGCAATAATGACTGTATGTTGCCCATCTTCAGCGACCAATATATTTTTGGCAAACGGATGCTTCTGAGACCAGCGACGCAACTGCGCCATCCCCTGCTGATCCAAAATGGGAGGCACGATACTATGCCACTCGAGAGAAAACCCGGCCCGCACAGGACGAGTTGCTGTAACCAGACTATTGACGTTGGTTATAGAAATTACATTGGTTAACCCAGACTGAATATTGGTATAGTTTAGAGTAGCACCAGGAACTTCACCCAACGCCCAAGTCACCCTTCTGATTAACTCGATTCCCGAAGTGCTATAGACTTCATCACAATCCAAACTCACTACAATCGGAACGGTCTCCCCAAGTAGTTCACGGGCAATTTCATAGCTCTTCTGATTACGCTGATCACCGGCAAGCAGATCATCCATCTCTGAATCCACTTCCACACTGGAAAAGGCAAGCGACAAGACACAGGCAGCAGCCATTACCCCGATCGTTGCGATCGGATAACGCAGGAAAGGATTACGGGTAGAACCGGCCACCACCCGCTTTTACGACGAAACAGAGTGAATCTCGACTAATTTTTGGATAGCAATTCCAGAACGGCCGCACTCATTGCCGTAACCCCGGTTTTAATACAGGCCGTATCCGGGGCAAACTTGGCTGAGTGCAATGAAGGCATGGGCTGGCCCAATGCCTGAGCCTGCTTCATGGCAGCGGGTGACACTCCCCCCAGTCGAAACATGTAAATCGGGATCTTGTGCTCCGTGCGACCGTATCGTCCGAAGTCTTCACCCCCCATGGTCGGCTTTCTTTCAATCAAAACATCCTTGCCGAACCATTCCTCAAATACCCCATTCACTCTGGCCACCAGCTTGGGATCGTTGTACGCAGCAGGTGTGTATTCATCCTTAACCTTCACCATCGGGTGCCTTTCCTCTGGCAACCCGGCCGCCACGGCCTGCCCTTTGGCAATACGCTTAATGGCGGTAATTAATTTTTCGCGAACTTCATCTGAATAGGAACGAATTGTCAGCTGCAAGTGAACTTCATCAGGAATAATATTATGCTTGGTTCCGCCATGAATACTCCCCACCGTGACTACTGCCGGATTTAACGGATGAATTTCACGGCTCACAATGGTTTGCAGCGCCAAAACAATCTGGGCAGCCAAAATAATCGGGTCCTTCGTTGATTGCGGTTGCGACCCGTGCCCCCCCACACCACGCACGGTAATATCCACTGAATCAACGTTGGCCATGGCAAATCCACTGGTGTAACCCAGTGTTCCAACCGGCTGATCAGCCGATACATGCAGCGCCAAGCAATAGTCTGGCAAAGGAAACTTTTTAAATAAACCATCGGCCAACATGGCACGGGCACCCGCACCACGCTCCTCAGCCGGTTGAGCAATAAAGACCAGGGTTCCACTCCACTCCTTGTTAAGCTTGGCCAACACCCGAGCCACACCGTTCCAACACGTCATGCTCACATCATGCGCACAGGCGTGCATTGTCGGCACTGTCTTACCCGAGTCATCGGTGGTTGTGCGTGTGCTGGCAAAGGGTAACCCGGTCGCCTCCTTGACTGGAAGCGCATCGGTATCGGTGCGCACCAGCACGGTCGGTCCCTTTCCGTTTTTCAGCACACACACCACCCCAAACCCGCCTATATTCTGAGTGACCTCAAACCCGAGTTTCTTCATTTCCGCACCCAGGCGCAGGCCCGTCTTCTCTTCCTGAAAGGATATCTCCGGATTCGCATGCAGATGTTGATATAGCTTTAAAAGGTTTGAAAACTCTTTATCCACAGAATCGCGCACAGCCTTTTGAGTGGGAGCTGCAGTAATTGACAGGGAAAGGAGAACTAGGAGAAACACGGACTTCATGGACCAAATCATACTGGGCTTGCGCGACTAGGCAAGCAGTTGAAAATTCTTTTGCCCGCAGACCATCACCCGTAGAGTACGCAACGGCTGTAACCATATTTACCGTAGAGAAACACAAGTGAAGGAGAATCCCCAACCCAGCCCACTAAGAAGTGTCCTCGGCCATGGGATCATTGCCTTCCTGATTACTTCAGCCGCCGCGTGGATTCCTCCGCTATCCTTCAGCGGCTTCCAGACTGACCAAACCTTCAGTCGCATCTGGCTTTTAATTTCAGACAGCGGAGCACACTGGGGAATCGGATTCGCCATGCTACTGGCAACCACTTTGGTCGCCACAAAACATACCGGACTCAAAATCCGGACCCTTAAGGCAATTCAATTTCTCGCAGGCCTTTTTGCCATACTTTTCACCTTTGCCTTGATTAACGAGTTTGTCACTAAACCGGCAGCCGGAAAACACCGGCCCTTTGTTATTAAACTGGAGAAGGAAGGACTCCTTATCGGCGATGAACTTTATGGACAGGGAAACAAACCCAAGCGCACCCGGTTTCTGGAAGAGCTCTTTGCAGAAAACGCTAATCACCCGCTTATTCAATCAGTTCATCCCTTGGTTAGAAGGCATTGGGAAGTTCATACAGGCTTTTCCTTTCCCTCAGGCCACTCGCAGAATGCCTTTCTCTTTGCGATGATCCTTGGCTACCTGATTGGTGAACTTGTCTCGAATGGAAAACGTTGGATATGGGTTCCTTTTGTTTGGGCCGGAGCCATTTGTCTCTCGCGCGTGGCGTTGGGAGTTCACTCACCTTTGGATATCACCATTGGAGCCTTAACCGGCGCACTAATCGGCGGACTCATCCTGAAACTGGGCTTACTTAATAGATTAATTCAGGAAGAAAAAACTCAAGAATAGATATTTCCAATTACTTGGCGTCGTGGTGGACCTCACAATTAAGCAGGGCTTGTCTGAGAGGCTCAGAGCAGTCAACTGTTTCAATCCTGCCAAGGAGGACAGGTCGGCGATCTCGTTTTGAGCCAACTGCAGGAACCTAAGGTTTGTGAGGCCGGCCAGCGGTTAGGGAGTCCTAATATTTAATGTGAACCCGTCAGTAGAAACCACATAAATCAATCTTACAGAATTCCGTGACAGGGCTCATTCCCACGCTACAATTTTCCCCATGCTTTCCCGTCGCAACTGGCTCCTTTCATCCACGGCCACCGCAGCACTCTGGCCATTAGTTGGATGCCAATCCCTCCAACCGACCGCGCGCCCCGGCCACACTGAACCGGGCCTGCGTATAAAGCATATCCGGCGCACCACCATTTCACTGCCCTACCGACCTGTGCCCGCGCGCAATATGGCGCGTGAATTACCCCACTGGGTCTATAGCGAAATCTGCGAAGTGGAACTGGCCAATGGAGCCACCGGTTTCGGTGAAACTCTGCTCTATTATACCTACGAGGCTACGTCTGATGGCGATGTCGCCTTTGCCAAAGGCAAGAACGCTGCTGCCATCATGTG
The DNA here is from genome assembly GCA_030747505.1 of Verrucomicrobiota bacterium. GTDB lineage: Bacteria > Verrucomicrobiota > Verrucomicrobiia > Limisphaerales > UBA1100 > UBA1100. The sequence continues at coordinate 5,866 of JASLKQ010000063.1, forward strand.
GGATGATGAGCTGGGGGCCGGCCTGCAGATGGCTTGTTTTGATGCAGTGGGTAAGTCTCTTGGTGTGCCTGTCCATGCGCTATTGGGCAAACAGGTCCATGACACCACCCCGGTTGCCTGGTGGGATATTGATCTGCCCCCTGAGGACGTCGCCGCTGAAGCCAGAGCCGCAGCCGCAGCCGGCTACAAGGCTTTCAAGACCAAGGGCCGGCCCTGGTTTGATATCTGGGAGCAAGCCAAACAGGGGAACGACGCCGCACCCGATGGATTCTCCATTACCTTTGATTACAACGACACGCTCTTGGATGCCGAGCGTGGCATCCCAATCCTGAAACATGTGGAGCAGTATCCCATTACCAAGATGGTGGAGACCCCCATCCCGCAGGGAGACGTCCCGGGCAACCAGCGTATCCGTCGGGAAACTAAGGCCGCTGTGGCCATGCATTATGGCAATCCTGAACCGGTTGTCGCCATCCGCGAACGCGCCTGTGACGGATTTGTGGTGGGTGGAGGAGCCACCCGGGTCATGAATTCAGGACGAGTAGCTGCCATGGCCGACATGCCTTTCTGGCTACAACTGGTGGGTAGCACCATTACTGGAGCGTGGTCTCTGCATTTTGGTGCGGTGCTCAGCCATGCAATCTGGCCGGCCGTTAACTGTTTTCAACTCTATTCCAAGTCACCCATCAAGCAACCCATCACTGTGAAGAACGGGTTCTCCAAAATCCCTGATGGCCCTGGACTGGGAGTAGAACTGGACTGGAAAGTGATCAACCAATATACCGTACCCAAGCCCGAATCACGACCTGAACCTCAACGCCTACTGGAAACCCGTTGGCCGGACAGCCGCAAGATGTATGTGGGCAGCAATGGCGGAGTAAACTACATGCTCAAGAAATTCATGAAGCCCGGCAACCTCCCGTATTTTGAGCCGGGAGTGACCACCCATCTTCTCTTTGATGATGGATCCAAGGATTGGAAGGATTTATACGCCAAAGCCCGCATCAAGCCGGTGCTAACCGGTCGCTAAGCAGCCATCATGGCTCTGGATTGATCTTGGGCATTGGCAATCTGGCTTGGCGTCATACAACGTTCAGTCAGGCGTTTATACTGTTTGGCTATCTCGATCCCCTGAGAAGCCGCGCAGTTAAACCACACGTAAGCCAGCACGTAATCCTCAGTAACACCGCGACCACGCAGGTAACAATCAGCCAACAATAACTGTGCCTCCGGCACCCCCTGCCCCGCAGCTGCCCGATACCATTTGACCGCCGCCTTAAGATCAACCTTCACTCCTTCGCCATGATGATAAAAAGCAGCTAACATGTACTGCGCTGTGGCGTGGCCATTGTCGGCAGCTCTTTCGTACCATTCAATAGCCTTGGCCATGTCCATTTCAGTGCCCCGGCCCACATGGTGCATCACAGCCAAATTATATTGAGCTCTTGGCAATTCTTCATTGGCGGCCGATTCATACCATTTGAGAGCCGCGGTGTGATCTTCCTCCACCCCTCGACCCCTTTCATACATGGCTCCTAAATTACACTGGGCATTGGCTACTCCCTGTTCAGCCGCCTGCTGAAAATAGTAAACGGCTTTTTCATCATCAGGAACCACCCCATGACCCTGCAAATAGAGTACCCCCAAATTAAATTGCGCTGAAGCATTTCCATTCTCCGCAGCAAGATCATACCACTTGACCGACTCTTTCAAATCCGGCTGGCAACCCTCACCCTGTTCCAATCTTGCAGCGAGAGAAAACTGCGCCTCCACCTTCCCCCCTTCAGCGGCTTTACGAAACCACTTGAGTGCCTCTTCGGGGTTTTCTTCAAACACCAAACCCGAGCCGTAGGCATCAGCCATAAGATATTGCGCCTCGATATGCCCGGCCACCGCAGCTAAACGAAGCCAATGAGCTGCAGTTCTTCCATTAGCAGTTACTCCATTCCCTTCAAGTAAATGACGACCGTAACTGTATTGCGCGGATACACACCCCTTTTCGGCAGCCAATGCAAACCATTGCATAGCTTCCTCTGGATTAGCTGCTCCTCCTATCCCCTCTACCAATCGCTGACCATGTACATTCCGTGCTTCTACGTGACCCTGCTCCGCAGCCTTGCGAAGCCAACGCGTCGCTTCTCCTTCATCCTGATCGCCACCTTCTCCTGCAGCACACATCTTCCCCAATGCACATTGTGCATCCATCAACCCCTGCTCCGCGGCTTGTTGAAATAATTTGCGCGCGAGCTCAGGCTCCGATCCCGTCCCGCGGCCATCGCGAATACGAACACCTAAATTGTACTGGCCGGCTGGCAGTTTCTGCTCGGCAGCTTTACGAAACCATCCCACCGCCTGCACTTCGTCAGCTTCCATGCCGATGCCTTCCGAATAGCACACCCCCAACCTATTCTGGGCGGCGGCAATATCCTGTTCGGCAGCTTTCTTCACCCATTCAACCGATTCTGAAAGGTCCTGATTAACTCCTTCACCCGATTGAAGATGACGCGCTAAATTCCACTGACCTAAACCATAACCATTATCAGCAGCTCTGCGAAACCACCTCACCGCCTCGGCTGGGTTAGGGGAACCATAGTGTTCCCCTGCAAAAATGAGCCCCAAATTGTTCTGTGCCGGAGCAAAACCCTGCTTGGCAGCTTTCAGATACCACTTCACTGCTTCTTCCAAGTCCTTTGGGATTCCGTCTCCGGACGCCAATTTTACCGCAAGAATAAACTGTGAACGGACATAGCCCTGCTTAGCTGCCAAGCGCAACTCAAGCACCTCGGTCATCGAGGCAGTTTTGTCCTTCATATTTCCAGTAAAAGGCATATTTTACTTTCTAGTAAAACACCTAAACCCATAAAACACCTCATTTTGGCATTTTATGGCTATTTTGCCAGCATTATGCTGAAACAATGTTATGCGAATAAACTATGAGCAACCTGTGTGCCATTGGGGGATAATCAGGAAAAACCCCCGCCTTTAGGACGGGGTAAACAGGTGGTGTTGGCAACCCGTTATAAACTATTTATTCACTCGCTTCAGGCGTGCCTCGAAGTATTTCTCCTCACCTTCGGCATTCACAGTGCTAACCAACGCAAAGCCTGCGTCGGTAACACGCATTCGCAGGGTGGTCGCTGCACCCTCCTCATCGGTAATGGTCGCACTCAATCCCTTATCGGTAAGATTCCATTTACCTGTGTAAATCTCACCCTCATCGGGGTCTTCAGCCGCCCGGACAAAAAACCTGCCTTTCGCTGCCAATTCAATCTGCAACTGTTCTCCATCAAATTCCCCCACATAAACTCCAGCCGGTCCTTTATCGGCCAAAGCCTTTTTCTTCGCAAACTGAGGTGACTTGAATTCCTCAACCTCGCCACTGGGTTTCACGATCTTCAAAACCGTTAAACTCATAGCTGCAGGGGAAAACGTCACCGTTGCTTCCCTGCCTTCAGGGTCCTTAAGTTTAGCCGTGATTAACTTACCAGCGCGTTTCCATTTTCCATGCAGTTTAAAACCGGGCGATTCCTGAGTTGGGTGAACAACGATTAAACCATCCGCTTTAAGGACCGCCTTAGCTTGATCACCATCGACCTGCCCGACATAGGTCCCGGCAATTGCCGGTTTCTTCTTAGCTTTATCCGCAGCAGCAGCTCCGCTCAGGAAGCCAACTGCCAACACCAAACTAAAGAGAATCCTCACGATCAGTGCCCTTTATATTCCCCAGCCCTTACGGTACTCCTTGGTCACCAGTGCAGTCGCCTTCTTATTTGAAGAGGAAAGCTTCTTCGCATCCCAATCAAAACCTTCACCAACCAGCATGGCAATATTGCCCATGAGGATGGCTTCGGTAAGATTAGCTCCGTAATCAAAGTTGGAGAGTGCCAACTCAGGCTTTTCGGCCTTAATCGCCTTGGCCCACTCCTGCTTCATGCCAACATCACCCTTGTTGTTGCGCGCGAGCACAGGATCCACCTTTTTGTATTCAGGTTTATTTTTACTTCCTGCGGGGGGCAGAAGCTGCCAACTGGAACCATAGTCGCTGGGTGAATAGAGAATCCCCTTACTACCAACAACCAATGAACCACTGTTGGCGGGCCTAATCCCGTGGAAAAGCTCAGTGGGCGGCAATTTCTTTTTGCCATTCTCCTTGCCCTCATACCAATTAAAGATCACCTCTCCACGGCCCTTAATGGCGGGGAATTTCATTTTAATGACAGCCCATGCCGGATAGGTCTCCGGGTTAATTGGCCCCACGGTGATAGGCTCCACCCAGGTCGGTTGGGTCAGTTGGCAACCCATGTAGGCAAGGTTGGCGGTATGACAAGCCATATCCCCAAGAGCACCGGTTCCATAATCCCACCAACCACGCCACTTAAAGGGATGGTATCCACCGTTGTAAGGACGCATCGGGGCCGGCCCAATGAAAGAGTCCCAATCCACATGGCCGGGCACGTTCTGTTCAGGCAAACGCTTGGTGATACCGGGTGCCTGAGGCCAAACCGGGCGGTTGGTCCAAACGTGCACTTCCTTGATATCACCAACGGCTCCGGCCTGCAGAGCTTCAACACCTTCCCGCAAACCGGTACTGGCGGTACCCTGATTTCCCATCTGGGTACAAACTTTATGTTTGGTGGCAGCCAAGCGCATTTGGCGCGCCTCGAACACAGTGTGTGTCAGTGGCTTCTGAACATAAACATGAATGCCCTGACGAATCGCACGCATCGCTGCCGGAGCATGATTGTGATCAGGAGTGGAAACGGTGCAGCCATCAATCTCTTTACCCATTTCATCAAGCATCTTGCGATAATCAGTATACCGTTTTGCCTTGGGCCACTTCTTGGCCGCACCACCCCCACGGTTGAAATCCACATCACAGAGGGCAATCACCTCACCCACCGAACCGGCCCCATTAATATCGCTACCTCCTTTGCCTCCCACGCCTATCCCAGCCATGGTGAGCCGTTCGTTGGCCCCAAAAACCCGGGAAGGAAGAAAGTTTACCGCAATCGCCGAAGCCGCGCCGGCCTTGAGAACATCGCGTCGAGTGTAGGATTTGATTAAGGTTTTTTTAGACATAATAGAAAATAAATTCAGGATTGAACGGAACCGAGTTCAAGTATCGGTTGAGTTCAGTTTCACGCAAGGGCAAAATACTGAAGCAGCCAGGTTCATTTGGGCAGGATTATTCGATAACAATAAATTTGGCATTCGAGCACCCTTGTGATCATTCTGACACCACGATGAATTACCTGTTCGAACATGCCCTGGACTATTATGGATGCGACTGGGCAGCGATGGCTTTTACCTTCATTTCACTTTACCTATTAGGCAACCAAAGCCGGACCGGCTTTCTGATAGGCATCATCGCCAATTTCTTCTGGTTCAGTTACGGCTACCAAACCGACAGTATTGCCAACATGTTCTGCTCGTTTGTAGTCATCTGCCTGCAGGCCCGCGGCTGGAACAACTGGAAGCCCAAACCGGCAACAGACACCCCTAAAACTGCTGCAGCCGATTAACCAAGCTTGCCATTGTCTTAACGAGTTGCTTAATTCACCCCGTTCTCCCTGACATGAAAAAATACATTATTACCCTGCTGGGGCTGACTGTGCTGCCTTCACTTTTTGCGGCCCAACGCCCGAATATCGTGTTTGTCTTCACTGACGACCACGCCGCTCATGCCATCAGTGCCTACGGATCGAAGATCAATACCACCCCTAACATGGACCGACTGGCAACCGAAGGCATGCTTTTTGAAAAATGCTACGTCAGTAACGCCATCTGCGGTCCCAGCCGAGCGGTCATCCTTACCGGCAAATACAGTCACCTGAATGGCTTCCTAAAAAACCAACGCCAACCCTTTGATGGCGCGCAACAAACTTTCCCTAAATTATTGCGTAAGGTGGGATATACCACTGCAGTGATTGGTAAATGGCATCTAAAGAGTACTCCCACCGGATTCGATTACTTCGATGTCCTGATTGGCCAAGGCCCCTATTATAACCCTCCCATGAAGACCACTGATGAGGACGGAAAAGTCATTACCGTAAAACATACCGGATATACGACTGACATCATTACCGACAAGGCTCTTGCGTGGCTAAAAAATGATAGAGAGAAAGACAAACCTTTCATGTTGATGTATCAGCACAAGGCTCCACACCGGAATTGGCAACCCGGACCAAAGCACCTCACTATGTTTGACGGAGAGGACATTCCAGAACCGGAGACGTTGTGGGATGATTACAAAGGGCGCACCTCTGCAGCCGGCAAACAAACGATGACCATCGCCCGTCACCTGAACGAAAACGACCTTAAGCTTAATAGAGGACCAGGAAACCTGACCCCCGAACAGCGCAAGGTGTGGGAAGCTGCGTACGGACCAAAAAACGAAGCCTTCAGAAAAGCCAATCTTCAAGGCGAGGCTTTGGTGAAATGGAAGTATCAGCGTTACATCAAGGATTATCTTCGTTGTGTCCAGTCAGTGGATGACAACCTTGGTCGTGTTCTTGATTATCTTGATGAAACTGGCCTCGCCAAAAATACCATCGTTATCTACAGCAGCGACCAGGGCTGGTATCTCGGCGACCACGGTTGGTACGACAAGCGTTGGATGTACGAGGAAAGCCTGGTGATGCCGCTACTCGTCCGCTGGCCTGGCGTAGTGAAACCGGGAAGCCGCAATAGCGACATTGTCTCTAACCTCGATTTCGCGGAAACCTTTCTAGATATTGCAGGCGCTAAGATTCCTAAAGATATGCAGGGAACCAGCATCCTGCCTCTACTCAAAGGACAAACTCCAAAAAATTGGCGCACACATTTTTATTATCATTACTATGAATTCCCCGGTGCCCATAGTGTCGCCCGCCATTACGGCGTGACTAATGGCCGGCACAAGCTCATCTATTTCTACCAGAACGACGAATGGGAACTCTTCGATCTAGATAAAGATCCAAACGAACTTTTGAGCGTCTACGGCAACTCAGACTACACCAATGTCCAAACAGACCTACTTGCAGAACTCAAGCGCCTACGTGTTCAATACAGGGTTCCTGAACAAGACCCTGATTCTGCAACCAAAACCCCAAGGCCACCTAAAAAGAAAAAATAGGCAGCTTTACTTGACCAACGTTTTTACAAAAACTTCAAATCCCGCCTTGATGGCGGGATTTTTTGTGTAATGCCGCATCAACGTCTTGGAACGAAGATCATGTCCTTCAGCGTGCAGGAGGTGAGCCATCTGCGTAGCCACTGCCTGATCCTTGGATTCAAGGGTGCCAAATAAACCATTCAGATTCCCCATATGTTGTTTGAGTAGCTTCTCGGCTTGCAAACGCGGCGAGGTATACCGGCCATCATTGTCCCCATCAATAAAGACAGGGTTGGTGGCTCCCTGCACTCTAGGCGAGTGTTTGGTTGAAGTTTGCTGGTAGGGTCGAGGACTTTCCCAAAACGGTTCGGTAATGCCTGGCCCAGTTGCCATGGCCACCAGATGCCTATCATAATTTTGACGTGGCAAAACCCAACTCACCTTGGCTTTTTCAATTTTGTCTGAAGGAGAAATATTCACAGAACGAATCAACTGGCCATTAGCAAAAAGGGAAAGCCGATCAGCCCGAACCCACGAAGGCCCCAGAACTTCCACGTTCACACGTAGATCCTCTTTTCCTGTGGCCACATCTCCGCTGCCAAATTTTTCGTCCACCTTCATCTTTACCAGCAACCCCATACTCACATGAGCCCGCATTTTTCGGAAACTATCGCAGGCCCTGGCAACATCAACCTTGGAAGGGTTTTCATCCGGGCATTCAACGTAAGTACGGGCCTGCCCAAGAATGAACCGACTCACATCATGGGTATCACTCGAACCAACTGCTGTAATGTGGTGACCCCAGTTGAGCATCGCAAACCAGTCCCGATACAAGCTCATGATATCAGACTGCATGGCCGCTGAAGTCACGACCTCCATCGCATCAAAACTATAGGACGCTCCATACAGGTTCTGCCCCGTGGCATGATTAAAGTTTTCAGGGGCCATCGGGCTGAATTTACTATGGATATTGCGCGGATGATTGAGGACAATTATCCGCACTCCGGGTGTCGCACGGATTGACGCCATTAACTTCGTCCAGTCCCCCAGCTTGTAGTCGGGGACTGGACTATCTGGTAAAATGGGAAAGGCATTAAAGTGACCAGTCTTGGTGGTAACCTCGTTACCGATCACACTGGTGAAAAAAGGAAGTGTGCCGCTGGACTTTTGCACGGGCAGATAATTGGCATGATGATTATGGTCAGTGGCAATCGCCAACTCAATGCCTTCACCGGCAATTGTATGCATGCGCTCTTCCTCTGAAGAATCGCCATGTCCACTACGGGTCAAAGTATGAATATGCGTATCGACAGATATCAGCCCGGGAGTCGGAACCTCCCTGCGAATCTTCAACCGCACCTTACGAGTTGTATCACTTGCCACCTCCAGCTTCACTTTTGCCACGCTGTACTCAAACCCGCGTGAGGCATAAAGGGTGTAACGACCCGGCCGCACCTTGAAACGGGCACTCCCACTACTGGTATAAATGACTCCGGAACGATGCGCCAATTTTTGCTGCGGCAAACTTGGCCAAACCAATGAACGAGTTCCCGCTTCATTCACAATGGTAATTCTGCAAGGAACCGGCCCAGTCGCATCGGTAACAGTCACTTCCAAACTAGCTGACAACACCTGATCAAGGTTGGATAAACGGGCCAACTGAAAATCCCCCACCTCGATGTCATCAGTGGTTTTCGGTGAAACTATTGATAGGGTATTTTCACCTTCCACCAGGGCTCCGACAGGTACGCTCACCGAATGCCAAAGAGCCGGATCTTCAGGAAGCAAATAGCCGATGCGTTTCTGATTGAGTAAGATAGGCCATCTGACCTTCACCTGTCGTTGTCGCAAGAGAATCATTTGAGGCGATTTGTTTTTTGTCGCCTTGAATTTTATGTCCACCCGGCGGCCATGGGGTTTTTTGCCCTTAAACTCATCCCACTCAGCAAACCCATCGGTACCGAGATGATACATGCGGTGCGCGTCAAGAACCCGAACTTCCGCAGCCTTAAGACCATTTACGGTGAATAAAAAGAGGAAAAAAAACGGGAACAAAAAATGAGACATGACCAATGATAGTTGGTTGACCAAACAGAGGCAATATCAGGCTAAGCCAGTAAATAACTTGCTTTCCCCATGAAAAACTAGAGACTTAAAAGCGTAACCCCGTTACCCCCCATTATGAAAAATATTACTACGCTAATTACTGTAGCCACCTTCGCACTCAGTCTGGTTTTGGTTGGAGCCGATGATAAGAAGAAAAAGGATCCCGCCGCCGAACGTACCGTCAAGGGCACCTTGAAGTGCGCGAAATGCTCACTCAAGAAGACCGAGGAATGCCAGGCCGCATTGGAAATCAAGCGCAAAGGAAAAGACGGCAAGGAAACTGCCCGCGTCATTATGATCAAGAACGATGACGTCTCCAAGGCGTTCCACAAGGAGATCTGCAAGGCGGATGTCTTCGCTGCAGTGACCGGCAAGTTCGAAGGTAAAGGCAAAGCCCGCATTCTTGTTGCCAGCAAAATTGCCAAAGCCGAGCCGAAAAAGAAGAAGTAAGGGTTCTTCCCAAACAAGTTTTTTCACGCGGGCCATTTGGCCCGCGTTTTTCTTTATTAGGCTTTCGAATCGGCCGCCTACTCCCTACCCTCTGGCCCATGCACACGATTCGCTTTTTGACCCTCATATTAATTGCCTGCCATCTTTCAGCCGCCGAAACCCTGCGGCTGCCCAATATCTTTGGAGACAAGATGGTGCTGCAACGTGGCAAGCCTGTGCGCATTTGGGGTTGGGCCAAGGCGGGAGCAGAAGTAAAGGCGCAATTTGCCGGGAAAAACAAATCCGCCAAAGCCGATGGCAAAGGGAAATGGTCCCTACAACTGGATAAACTCTCAACCAGCTTCAAGGGTCGCGAACTGGTTGTTACTTCGGGCACAGAGAAAATCACCTTTACTGATATTCTTGTGGGTGAAGTTTGGGTGTGTGGCGGGCAGAGCAATATGGAATGGAGCCTGCGCGCCTCACGCGATTCAGATCTGGAAGTGGCTTCAGCCAATTCACCTCATATCCGTTTTATCCGGTTACCCCACATTGCCCGACCCACTGCGCAGGAGGATTTTCAAGTTGTCAATGAAACCAGCGGCGAAGGCAACTGGCGACTAGCCATCCCTGAGCAGGTGGAGAACTGCACGGCCGTTGGCTATTACTTTGCCCAGCGCCTTAGTCGCCGACTCAAGGTGCCTGTGGGGCTCATCGATGTTTCATGGGGTGGCACCATGGCCCAGCACTGGGTCTTGAAGGATACCTTGAAACCCTTTCCAGAAATGCAGCCCTACATTGAACAATTTGACGGGGCAATGAAGGCATGGCGTGAAGGCGGCGAGAAAGCCGGAGCCGACAAACGTTATGCAGCTGATCTGAAGGCGTGGGAAAAGGCACTCGCAGAGGCCAAAGCCAAAGGAGAACGTGAACCGCGCCGGCCCAATCAAAATAGTTACACTACCCCGGCCCATAAACGCCAACCCGGCGGCATGATGAATGGGATGATCCTGCCCATCTCAAACATGACCATTGCAGGGGCCCTCTTTTATCAGGGCGAAAACAATTCCTTTGGCACCAGCTGGAAACCCTTTCACCGCACCTTCCCTGCAGTGATCACCGATTGGCGGCGGGTCTTTGGCGATGAAGATCTCCCTATGGGCCTCATCCAGATAGCAGGATGGAGCACCCGCC
>JASLKQ010000064.1:0-3220 GCA_030747505.1 Verrucomicrobiota bacterium
CGAAATCTACGGGGTCCGAAAAAGGGCTGCTTTTCAAGGTGCTAAAAGTTGAGGCCATTCCCAGCATCAATAACCCTTCGGAACCCAAAACAGGCTCGTTGGACGGAAACATCCAAGGTAAACGAATTCGTTTCCAGTTGGCTGATGGAAGCGCATCTTTTTGGGCAGAATTTTACGCCGATGGAACGCATCGTCATTCGGAAAGACCGGAGGGGAAGTACAAGGTAAGAGGGCTCAAGGTGATTGTGCAGGATCCTGAACAGGCGGAACTGGTTTTTTTGAAGCCGGAAATAACGTCTGGCGATACCTTTGAAGCGAAATCTACGGGGTCCGAAAAAGGGCTGCTTTTCAAGGTGCTAAAAGTTGAGGCCATTCCCAGCATCAATAACCCTGATGCTAAACCCGGCCTGCCATTGCCTCCGCTTCCAGAGACCCCCGCAAACCTTAAACAATGAAAAACATTATCTTCTTCTTCCTTACTGCGGCCGCCCTGATGGCGGCACCAAAGAAAACGGCACTGGATCATTATGTGGCCAAGGCCGACTCGGCTTACAAGTATAAGCTGATTAAGACCCAGAAAGTAAAGGGGGGCACGGCCCACATGATCGACATGACCTCCCAGCGCTATCTTACACACAAGGAGGTGGACCGACCTGAGTGGCGGCACTGGGTGATTGTAGTAAAGCCTGAGAAGGTAAAACACCAAACGGGACTCCTCTACATTGGCGGAGGCAATAACGATGGTAACCTTCCGCGTCCGCGAGGAGAGCTCATGCAGATTGCTGCAGCCACAGGTTCAGTGGTGGCCGAAATCCAGATGGTGCCCAATCAGCCTCTGGTTTTTGCCGACGAAACACGTAAGCGATATGAGGATGCCATTATCGCCTATTCCTGGGACAAGTTTTTACGCGGAGGCGACGAAAAGTGGCCTTTGCGTTTGCCGATGACCAAGGCTGCGGTGCGGGCTCTCGATACGGTGACCGCCTTCATGGCCAGTGCCAAGGGGGGAGGCATCAAGGTGGACCGCTTTGTGGTTACCGGTGCCTCCAAGCGAGGTTGGACGACCTGGAGTACAGCGATAGTCGATAAGCGCGTGGTGGCGATTATCCCGATTGTCATTGATATGCTCAATATCGAACCCTCCTTCAAGCATCACAAGGCTGCCTACGGCTTTTATGCGCCCGCAGTGGGTGATTACACCGCCAAGGGCGTGATGAACTGGATCGATACACCCCAGAACGCGAAGCTCAAGGTCATTGAGGATCCTTACGAATATCGAGATCGGCTTACGCTGCCCAAGTTTTGCATTAACTCTGCAGGCGACCAGTTTTTCCTGCCTGATTCTTGGCAGTTTTATTGGGATGAACTCAAGGGCCCTAAGCACATACGGTATGTACCCAATACCGGCCATGGATTGCGCGACAGTGACGCCATTGACAGCTTGGCGGCCTTTTATCACGCCATCCTGAACAAGACGACTTTGCCCCGTTACCAATGGAAAGTGGCAAAGGATGGAACCATTACTGCAAAGGCGCAGGATAAGCCGATTGCAGTACGCCTCTGGCAGGTGACTAATCCTGATGCCCGTGATTTTCGTATAGATCAAATTAAGAATCTATGGACTGCCACTGAACTGAAGCCCAATAAAAATGGCCAGTATACTGCCCGTCCCAAGAATCCGGCTAAGGGCTGGACCGCCTACATGATTGAACTGACGTTTCCCGGCAAGGTGCGGCCATTTAAATTTAGTAGCGGGATTGTGGTCAGGCCCGATGCATTGCCTTTCGCCGACAAGAAATAGAAATTGTGAAATTCAGCGCTACGGTAGTTTTTATTTTTGCCTGGGGCGGCTTTCTTGATGCGGCACCTAAACGGCCCAATGTTCTCTTCATTATGGCCGATGATTTGCGCAGCGAATTGGGCTGTATGGGAGCGGCTCACGTAAAAAGCCCATATTTGGATGCCTTGGCCAAACGTGGGCGCCTTTTCACGCGTGCTTATTGTCAGCAGGCTGTGTGCAACCCGTCACGAGCATCGATGATGACGGGCCTGCGTCCGGATACTTTGCGGATCTGGGATTTACCCACCCATCTGCGCGACCACAAACCGGAGGTGGTCACGTTGCCTCAGCATTTCAAGAACCACGGATATTTTACCCAAAGCATTGGCAAACTATTCCACAACTGGCGGCAGGAGATTCAAGGCGATCCCACCTCCTGGAGTGTCCCTCAGGTGATGCATTATGCCACGCACGGTAGTGATACGCCACAGGTGAAAGGGAAGATGCCTCCGGGGTTAATGAAAAATCCCAAGTGTGAAAAACGTGATGTTCCTGATGAGGCTTATTTCGATGGTCGCATTGCTGCCCTTGCGATCAAGGCGTTAGGTGAATTGAAGCGAAAAAAGGAGCCCTTCTTTTTGGGGGTGGGTTTCTGGAAACCGCATTCGCCTTTTAATGCCCCCAAAAAATACTGGGATCTCTACGAGCCCTCCAAAATCCCCGCGTTGAAAAACCCGAAGAGACCCGTCAATGCGCCTGATATCGCCTTTCACGATGGGCGTGAGATCTTGAGGGCTTTCAAAGGGAAGCAACTGACGCCGAAGCAGGTCCGCGAATTGCGCCACGGCTATTATGCGGCCACCTCCTATATGGACGCACAGATCGGCAAGGTTCTCGCTGAACTGGATCGTTTGGGGTTGGACGATAGTACCATTATCACTTTTGCCTCCGACCACGGTTTCCATTTGGGGGAACATGCTCTTTGGGCCAAGACTTCCTGTTTTGAATGGGACGCAGGCGTGCCCATGATCATTTCAGTTCCCAACATGAAGAAAAAAGGCCGATCGACTCCTTCCTTAGCTGAGCTTCTGGACCTGTATCCAACCCTTGCCGAGTTGGCAGGCCTGCCTAAGCCGGAACATTTGGAAGGCCACAGCTTGGTGTCTGTATTGCGCGATCCGGCTGCCACTGTGAAGTCGACTGCCTTCACCCAGCATCCGCGCCCGGCTTATTACAAGGGTGCGCCCGAGGTAATGGGCTATTCGATGCGAACGGCAGCCGCGCGTTACACCGAGTGGCGTGATTGGAAAACAGGCAAACTGGTCGGGCGCGAGTTGTACGATCACGTGCGGGACCCCGGCGAAAACATCAATATTGCTGTCGGCCATTCTGACTTGGTAAAACAGATGGCTGAAGATCTGGCAAAGCAGTTTCCCGCGC
>JASLKQ010000064.1:3319-16459 GCA_030747505.1 Verrucomicrobiota bacterium
CACCTTCATCGGAGTGCCCGGAAAAGCCTACGGCGGCAACTGGAACGGGTTCGTTTTCAGTTTGTCCCTGCCGCTGGCCGCCTGGGTGGCAGTAAAGTGGTTTGTTCCATTCTATCGGCAGAGCGGCGAGATTTCCGCCTATCACCATTTGGAGAAACGGTTTGGGCCTTGGGCCCGCACCTATGCGTTGGTGTGTTATCTCCTAACTCAATTGGCAAGGGTGGGGACGATTCTCTTTGGTGTTTCGCTGGGGCTCAGTGCCTTGACCGGCTGGAGTTTGCCCGTGGTTATCATGGTGTCGGGAATCGCGGTGACGGCTTACACGCTTTTGGGGGGTATTGTTGCTGTGATCTGGACCGATGTGGTGCAGAGCATCGTACTACTCGTGGGAGCGGTGGCAATAGCTGTGATATTACTAGTGAATCATCCGGGAGGTGCCGGGAAGGCAATTCAAGTGGCTGCCGGGGAGGGGAAATTCAGCTTGGGGAGTTACGCAATCGACTTCACACAGGCGACCTTCTGGGCGGTTCTGATCTATGGTATTTTTATTAACCTCAACAACTTCGGCATCGACCAAAGTTTTGTGCAGCGTTATCACACTGCGCGTGATGATCAGGCCGCTGCACGCTCAGTGTGGACAGGGGCTCTTCTCTATGTGCCGGTAGCGGCGCTGTTCTTTTTTATCGGTTCGATGCTTTTCAGCTATTACGAGGCCAGTCCTCATCTTTTGGCTGAACTGAAAACGGCTTACCCCGGCGGGTACGCAGACCAGGTGTTGCCCCATTTCATCGCTACGCAATTGCCCGCAGGGGTGGCGGGCCTTTTGATCGCAGCCATTTTCGCAGCAGCCATGAGCAGCATTGATACCAGTCTGAATAGCTCAGCCACCGTTACCCTGAAAGATTTTGTGCAGCGATATTTGAAACGCGGAGAGGACGAGGAAGGGGCTCTCAGGATTCTCCGCGGAGCGACCCTGCTGTGGGGGGTTCTCGGCACTGGAGTGGCGTTGGCAATGCTCGGCCAAAAAAGCCTGCTGGATTCCTGGTGGAAACTTTCGGGTATTTTTGCCGGCGGCATGCTCGGCCTATTTCTTTTGGGGCTTATATCGCGCAAGGCCGATAATGCCGGAGCCCTTACCGGAGTGATGCTAGGGGTTCTGGTCATCTGTTGGATGACGTTTGCTGATTATTTCCCCGAGGAGTTTCGCAGCCCCTTTCACGTGCATATGATTATTGTTGTCGGGACATTAACAATCTTTTTGACGGGGATTGGAATTAGTCGTTGGCGCTCTTCAGGAGGTTGATTTTCTCTCGCCATGAGGCGAGGTCTCTCCATAATTAGTGATTCACCATGAAAGTGCGTTTCCTAACCGCTCTCCTTTTTTGTCACCTCGTTGGTTTAGCTGCTGAACCCAAGCGCGGTTTGTCGGCCATTACTGTAGCTGAAGGGTTCACAGTGGAATTGGCCGCCGGCCCTGCCTTGGCACCTTACGGCATGCTGGCAGATTTCGATGAACGGGGCAGGCTTTTCATCGCTGCCTCATCCGGTAAAAACATTGGCGGCAAAGCCATGAGCGAAAAGCCTGAGTGCAAGATTTTAATGCTTGAAGATCAGGACGCTGATGGGCGGTTTGATAAAAGCACGGTTTATGCTGAGCACGTGGGAATTCCCATGGGGCTGTTGTGCTGGCAAGGCAATGTATACACCGCTTCACCGCCGGATGTATTGCGCCTTCGAGATAATAATAATGATGGAAAAGCAGATATACGTGAAGTTCTGGCCAGCGGCTGGCATGTGAGAGGGACGGCCAGTTTGCATGGGCCTTTCCTTGGCCCCGAAGGCAAACTGTATTTGACTGATGGCCGCCATGGGTTTGACATTAAAACGAAGGATGGGCGCTCTTTCAAAGGGCTGGCCTCCCGAATCTGGCGAATGAACCCTGATGGGACTGAACTGGAATCAGTGGCCGGTGGCGGGTTTGATAACCCTGTGGAAATTATTTTTACTCCTGGAGGCGAGATCATTGGCACCATGACCTATTTCACAAACCCAAAGAACGGACAACGAGACTCGCTCATGCATTTCTTAGAGGGTGGCGTGTATAGTAAATGGCACCCCAGCGTTGCGGAGTTCAAGCGTACAGGAGATTTACTTGGCCCGCTCACTCGCTTTGCCCGTGTTGCTCCGGCAGGATTGCACCGCCATTCAGGGTTGAGTTTCGGTGGAGATTTTCAAGGCGACCTCTTTAGTGCGCAGTTCAACCCGCACCGCATCCAGCGGCATGTTTTAAAACGCAGTGGGGCGACTTTTGCTTCTACAGACAGTGATTTTCTGGTGTCCAGTGATCCAGATTTTCGGCCCACCGATGTGTTGGAGGCACCTGATGGCAGTCTTATCGTGATTGATACGGGAGGGTGGTATATCGACCAGTGCCCTCTTTCCCGTATCTCGCGTCCGGAACACAAGGGAGGCGTGTACCGCATTCGAAAACGAGGCGCACAACCCATAAAAGATTCTCTGGGGGAGATACTGAAACTCGAGGGTTTCAGTCCAGAAGAACTGGTGACTCTTTTGAGTGACAACCGGCCCAAGCTGCGGGAAAAGTCAATAGAACGGTTGGTCCGCTTGGGTAGGGATGCTGTAGCTGGCTTATCAGCCTTGATCGGCGACCCGAAAATTGCGATTGAAGCCAAATGCCGCGCAGTATGGGTGTTGCACCGGCAGAAGTCTGAGTCGGCCCGTAAGGTTATTCGTGTGGCGTTGAAGCATCCTGCACCTGAGGTTCAGATTGCTGCAGCGCGCTCAACGGGCTTGGCGAAGGATAAAATGGCTTTGGGATTCGTACTTACAGGCCTCCTTTCGGAGGACGCGGCTGTCTCCCGCGAAATGGCAACGGCCTTGGGCTTTATGGGGGATGAGGCAGCAACCGGATTTCTAGCCGATGCGGCAACCTCCAGTTCGGACTCTCACCATGACCATGCCATTATCTATTCTCTAATTCTGCTAAATGAGCCCAGTGTCTTGAAGCGAAAGCTCAAAGGCAGGCACTCAAGAGCGCAGCGGGCATCATTAATTGCACTCGACCAACTCGATGAGAGCCCTCTTGAACAAAGCGATGTCGCCCCACTTCTGAATGCAACGGATTCTGAATTATCCCGAACGGCTTTGTGGGTGATGACCCGTCATCCTGATTGGGCCGCTTCGGTAGTGAGATATTTGAATGATCAGGTTATGGATTCCCCCCAATGGAGCGATGCCCAAAAGGAAACGGTGCGTGAGGCTCTCACGGTTTTTGCCAAGAATCAGAAGGTACAGAAGGCGATGACAGCTTGGCTGGACGGTTCTTCTTCCCGTTCCACTGAGAATCTGAGAGCTCGCCGACCGTTCCTTTTTGGCGTAATGGCACAGGTCGAATTGGGAAAATTCCCCAAAGAGTGGGAGTCGGTTTTGACGAAGGCCGTGGCGAACCCCAAGTTCACAGAATCGACCAAATTGGCAGCCATCGGAGTAATCCAATCGCGCGGACTAAGTGGAGTAGACACAGCATTGCAGGAGCTGGCCAATGACGCTAAAGCGGCGCCGACCTTAAGGTTGGCAGCACTGAGCGCAGTTGCTTCCCGGATAAAGACGGTTTCCAGGGAGGTGGAGAGGTTTTTGCAGGCCCAACACTCGCCCACTCAACCGGCAACCCGTCGTTCAGCTGCTGCACGCGTGACAGGACAGTTGGTTTGGAATGACTCCCAAAAGGAGGGCATTGCAAAGAAATGGCTGGGTGAAGCCGACGGACTGACCTGGCCTTTACTGTTGCCAGTCTTTACAAACTCAAGAGATGAAGCTGTTGGGCGTGCTTTGGTGAAGGCGATGGCAGGTGCCCCAGAAGGGGTGCTTAACGAGGTATTGGTAACAAGAATACTTGAAGAATATTCTGCAGGCGTAAAGGAAGGCGCAAAATCGTTACTGTCTCGCCTGGCAAAGGCAAAGAAAGGGGAGCTGAAACGATTGGAGGCCTTGGCCCCATTACTTGATGGAGGCGATGTAGGTCGGGGCCGGGCGGTGTTTTTCGGTCAGAAAGCGGTTTGCGGCACTTGTCATACGATTGGGGCTAAGGGGGGCAATTTAGGGCCCGATCTTACCTCCATCGGAGCCATTCGTTCAGGCCGGGATATTTTGGAGGCGGTCGTGTTCCCGAATGCGACGCAGGTGCCCGGGCATGAGGCTTTCGTGGTAAAGGCCAAAGAAACTTACGTTGGCATTGTGTCCTATGAAACTTCTCGTGCCCTGACTCTGCGCAGTGCGCCGGGCGTGGAAGTACGTCTGGAGCGTAATCTAATCCAATCCATCAACCTCTCGCCTGTGTCTCTGATGCCTGCGGGATTGGATCGCAATATATCGAAAGCAGAGTTCCGTGATCTGTTAGCGTTTCTGCAGTCGCAAAATGGGGAACGGTGGCTGCAACCTGCTTCGCTCGGGAACAAGGATCTCCGCGTCAGAGATTCAGGAATACGAAACTGATGGTTTAGACGCCTTGAGCAATGACCGAAAAGTAGATTATTACTTTTTCTCGGCAATCAAAATCACGCGCCGGTTTTCGGCGTCAATTACGAAAACTTTCCCCTCTGGAGCCATCGGAAGCATGGGAAGGAATTGTTCATTGACCAAATCTCCAACGCGTTCAGGCAAGGCCTCTTTCTTGGTAAGCCAGCGCTCTAAAGCCTCGTTCAACACCTCAAGATTGTCGTCTGAATCGTGACTGATCAGCTTGCGCGCAATAACTTCTGCAGGGGACAACTCTTCTTGGTCGGGCGGAACAACTTTTTTTGGTTCTGAAGGGGTAACTTCCGGCTTGGCTGGCTCGGGCTTGGAGGGTTCGGGGTTGGCTGGCTCGGGGTTGGCTGGCTCGGGGTTGGCTGGCTCGGGGTTAACCGGTGTTGTTTTGTCAGGGGCGGTGATCTGGGTTGGGGGTAAAGAAACTTTTGGAGATACGGAGGGGGCTTGGGCAGGGGGATCGTCGTTTGAATGGGCTTGGGCAACATTGACCGACTCCTGACTGCAACCAGCCAAGATCAGCGCACACAAAAATAGACCTAGACATCTCATCTAACGGGAACAAACTCAGTTCCATGACACATACACCCGAAAAGGCCAAAAGTCAACGTGTGGACCCCATTAACAGGTTAGGTCCATCCTGAAATACTCTGCGCCATCGTGAAGAGGAATTTATTCACGGTTATTCTGATGTTTTCCACAAAGGGTAACTCCGCTGGACGACTCCTCTCCGGCGGATTATCTTGTGCCTGTGCCTTTAGCCGAGTTTACGACCCAAAAAGATGTGGTCACGCTGCTTCAACGCAGCTTGGGACACGGACGGTTGGGGCATGCATACCTATTTACCGGGCAAGACCTTGGGGAGTTGGAAAATGTTGGCCGTGCTCTAGCACAAACGCTGAATTGCCTGGATCCGTCGCCTTCATCAACAACAGGGAAAGCTTCTGATGCTTGTGGTCAATGTGTTAGTTGCCGCAAAACCGCGGAAGCTACGCACCCAGACTTCATGGTTGTGAAGCCTGAATCCAAGCTGCGACAAATCAAAATTGGCCAGATTGTTCGGCGACCCAATAGCCCGCCCCGTGTGTTACACGAGTTGGTGTATCAAAAGGCCGTTGAGGGAGGCTACAAAGTGGCGCTGCTGGTTGCGGCTGACCGGCTCAATGAGGATGCGGCTAATGCATTACTCAAAACACTGGAAGAACCGCCTGAGCGAACCGTGTTTATTTTGCTCAGCACTGAACCGGAACGGTTGCTGGATACCATTCGCTCCCGTTGTCTCGTGCTGACGTTTGCCGGAGAGGGTCACCGTCAGTTTGGAGAACGAGAGCTGGAATGGCTCCACGGATTTGCCTCAATGGCTGCCCGGGGGGAGAAAGATCTTTTTGGCCGGTATCGCCTTTTGGGGACTTTATTGCAGCAACTTGCCGAGCTGAATGAGGCAATCATGATGGAGGTCGAAGAGGCCTCTCCATTGAGACAACACGAGGAGGTGCCTGCAGAATTACGGGAACAGTGGGAGGAGGAAAACAAGGCGGCTTCCATGGCAGAATACCGTTATCGCCGGGCGAATTTCCTGGCGGCATTGCAAGGTTGGCTGCGCGATGTCTGGTTGCAGGCAAGTGGGCTGGGAAATGAGTTGGCTCAGTTCCCAGAATTAGCGGACAGCACTCAATTGGTGGGCAGTCGGCTGACCCCGCGTGAAGCGGGTGAAAACTTGCGACTACTGGAGCAGACCCAACGCATATTGCATACGAATGTGGCCGAACTATTGGCACTAGAGATGGGGTTATTGAAATTGAAGTTGTGAGCAGGGGGTTTCCCCGTTAATTTGCCGATCCATGAAGGTTCTTTTTCTTAATGGGCCCAATCTAAACCTGCTGGGACAGAGGCAGCCGGAGATTTACGGGGAGTCCACGCTTGCGGACATTGAATCAGGGGTTCGGAGCCAAGCAGAAGGCCGCGCGGAGATTGAGTTTCGCCAAAGTAACGATGAAGGGGCTCTTGTTACGTGGGTTCAGGAAGCGTCAGGCCAAACCGATGTGGTGGTTATTAATGCGGCGGGATACACCCACACAAGTGTTGCGTTGCGCGATGCCATCGCTGCCACGGATGTGCCTGTAGTTGAGATACACCTTTCCAACATTCACGCCCGCGAAGAATTCCGCCAAAATTCACTCATTGCGCCAGTATGCTGTGGCCAAATTTGCGGCTTTGGGACTGCATCCTACATGCTGGGACTTGAGTCAGCTTTAACATTAAAGTAGTGCTAATAAGGCTGATTTTAATTGGTTTAAGCTGCCATTATTGTTTTTAGTGGATAATCCTCGCTTGACCGATCGGGGGCTTTGCCCACTGTTAGCACGTTCATCAAATGAAAATTGCCTATCGCAAGCAGCCTGATATGGATACGGAGGAGCCATTAATTTTTTGATATGAATCTCAAGGATATCAAAGGGATCGTCGATTTAATGAAAAAAAATGCCGTCTCAGAGTTTGAGATGGAAGAGGGAGATTTTAAGATCAAACTCAAGCGTGATTCAGGTAATTTACGTGCCGGGGAAGTGCGAGTCGCTCAAGAAGCGTCTCAGGTAATATTGCCTTCCGCTGCCATTCCGCCATCCCCTGCTCCCGCACCAGTTGCAGCACCCCTTCCAGAACCCGTGAAGGATGGGCAGGTGGTAAAGTCCCCCATGATAGGTACGTTTTACCGCAAGCCTTCGCCTGATGCTGATTCTTATGTAGAGGTTGGCTCAACGGTCGAGCCGGACACAGTGGTGTGTATCATTGAGGCAATGAAGGTCATGAACGAAATTAAAGCTGAGGTTAAGGGGACCATTGTCGAGGTGCTGGCGGAGGACGGCAAGCCGGTTGAGTACGGGCAGGCTCTCTTCCGCGTAAAGGCAGACTAACTTTCGCTATCCTCCAATGTTTGAGAAAATTCTTGTAGCCAATCGCGGGGAAATCGCTGTGCGCATCATGCGCGCCTGTCGTGAGCTGGATATTCGCACCGTAGCGGTCTACTCAGAGGTGGATGCCAACTCGATGCATGTGCAAATGGCAGATGAAGCTATTTGCATCGGCCCCAGTCCGAGCAACGAAAGTTATCTAAAACGAGATCGCATCATTGGAGCAGCTGAGATTGCCGATGTGGATGCGATTCATCCAGGCTATGGATTTCTGTCGGAAGACGCACGCTTTGCCGAGGTTTGTGAGAGTTGTAATATTGCCTTCATCGGCCCCGGGGCGGAGGTAATGAATACTTTTGGCGACAAGCAAACGAGTCGCGAACTCGCGGCTCGCGCCGGGGTTCCTGTTCCCCCTGGGTCTGATGGCATGGTGGAAGATGAAGAGGTCGCTCGCCGGACCGCCAAGGAAATTGGTTATCCGGTGATGATTAAGGCCGTTGCGGGGGGCGGGGGTCGCGGGATGCGCGTGGCCCATAATGAGGTTTCGCTATTAACAGGATTTCACACGGCTCGCACCGAGGCCGAAAAAGCCTTTGGGAACGGAGGGGTTTACATTGAGAAATTCATTGAGAGCCCGCGGCACATTGAATACCAAATACTTGGGGATAAGCAGGGTAACATCATTCACCTTGGAGAGCGCGACTGTTCCATTCAGCGGCGCAATCAAAAGTTAATAGAGGAAACCCCCTCCCCGCTTATGGCAAATTTGCCCGATCTGCGCAAAAAGATGGGTGAAGCCGCGTTGCGTATAGCCCGGGAAGCAGGCTATGTGAACGCGGGAACAGTGGAGTTCGTGGCCGATGACAAGGGGAACTTCTATTTTCTCGAGGTGAACAAGCGCATACAGGTAGAGCATCCCATAACCGAGGAGGTGACGGGTGTTGATCTGGTGAAGGAGCAAATTGCCGTGGCGATGGGAGAACCCCTAAACTTGTCACAGGAGGAAATCACCTTTACAGGGCATGCCATAGAGTGCCGGATTAATGCAGAGAACCCCTATGCGGATTTTACTCCTTCTCCGGGACGAGTGGAGATGTATTACGCCCCTGGAGGGAACGGAGTCCGATTGGATAGTCATGTTTATGCAGGATATACGATTCCTCCTCATTATGACTCGATGATCGCTAAGCTCATTACGGTGGGAAAAGATCGACGGGAAGCCATCGCCAGAATGAGCCGAGCTCTCAGTGAATATATGATTACCGGGGTGAAGACGACAATTCCGTTTGAGCTATCTATTATGCGTGATCCAAATTTTAGGCGGGGGGTATACGCAACCAATTTCATCGAAAACATGCTCGCCAACCGTCGCGAGATGGTCGAGCGGGACGCCTAGTCCGCGTAATGAAACCGCTCGCTGATTGTCGACTCTATGCCTTTATAGATAGCGCGTATCTACACGGACGCCTGCCCGCTGAAGTTGCGTTGCAACTTTGTGAAGGAGGTGCTGATATTATTCAGCTGCGAGCCAAGGATTGGGCCGAAAGCGAAATTCGCGCTGCAGCCGAAAAAATTCTTCCTGTCACCCGCGCAGCAGAGATCCCGCTGATTATAAATGATTATTGGGCACTTGCCTCTGAATTAGGGGTCGAGGGTTGCCATCTGGGACAGGAGGATTACTTTGAAGAGGAGGAGGACCCCACCCCGGAACTGGCTTTTCCTGGACCGCAATTAGGTCTGAGTTCTCACGCACCAGAACAAGCCCAAGCTGCCTTGGAGGCTGATGCTGACTATGTTGCAGTGGGGCCTGTTTTTGAGACCCCAACCAAGCCCGGTCGTCCAGCGGTGACTGTGGATTATGTACGGTGGGCAGCAGAGAATATTGATTGCCCGTGGTTTGCGATTGGAGGAATTACTCTAGAAAATGTGGATGAGGTTCTTGAAGCGGGAGCGCGTCGGATTTGCGTGGTATCAGCTATTCTCAATTCACCGGATATCGCGCGTACTTGCCAGCAGTTTCGTGAGCGCATAGCCTCCCAGCCTCTCGATTAAGAGAAAGAAAAATATGAGCCTTTTAGTTGCAGGAACCACCGCACTCGACTCCATTAAAACGCCGTATGCAGAGAACCCCCGACTCCTTGGCGGTTCGGCGAGTCATGCCGCTGTGGCCGCCAGTTATTTTACTCAAACCTGTTTGGTGGGGGCAGTAGGTGAGGATTTCCCAAAAAAATATATCAATCTTTACCGCAAACACGGCCTTTGCCTTGAAGGGCTGGATCATCGAGCTGGCCAAACCTTTCACTGGTCTGGAGAATATGAGGTTAACATGAATAACCGGCGGACGCTGGATACCGTGCTTGGGGTCATTGAAGATTATAGCCCCACCTTGCCGTCAGCTTATACAAAACTACCCTTTGTGCTGCTGGCTAATATTGCTCCAGAGGTGCAAGGGCGGGTATTGGATCAAATGAAGAGACCGAAGTTTGTGGTGGCCGACACGATGGACCTTTGGCTCAATATTGCCCGGCCGGCAGTACTTAAACTGCTTAAACGCATTGATTGCCTTGTTCTTAATGACAGTGAGGCTTCTCAACTAGTGGAGGAAGACAACGTGATTGCTGCTATCCCGCGTATCCACAAGCTTGGGCCAAAATATGTGATTGTGAAAAAAGGGGAACATGGATCGGTTTTGTCCGGCCCTAAGGGCCTCTTTATTGCGCCGGCGTATCCGCTGAAAAAAGTAGTGGATCCTACCGGAGCAGGGGACAGTTTCGTGGGTGGAATGATGGGTTATTTAGCTAACCAAAAAGGTAGTGTGGAAAAAAATCTACGCACCGGGATAATTCACGGTAGCGTGACAGCCAGCTTTTGCTGCGAGGATTTTGGATTAAAGAAAACAACCAAGATCAAAAAAACGGACATAACCAAGCGGGTGCGCGAACTGACCAAAATGGCAAACTGGTAAATGGGGGGATGTGTTTTGGGAATCGAACCCAATACCGTGTTCTTCAGTGCGACTCGGAAAAACAATACTAACTCGATATAGCAGGGCTAAAAGCTTAACGGCTTATCTGACCTATACGACCCCTCAGGTCGTATCTTACCGTAAAGTGAGCAATATCAAGCAACGAAAACCCTTTCCGAGCGTCCAATAAACATGAAGATAAACGGTATTAAAATCACGAAAGTTGATGACTCAAAGCCTTGGCGTTTGAATGTAGCCAAGAGCCTATTCGGCAAACAAATCAGGAAACGATTCAGCACGCGAGGCGAGGCAGAGCAAGCTGCTGAGGCTTACGGCTTGAAGCTCAGGCAGAAAGACTGCACGCCTCTTGATCCTGAGATTCATCAGGTTGCTGCTCTCTTCCAAGATAGGCTCAGTGCTGCTCAGTTTATGAATGCGCTCAATGAGGCTGTGCAGCTCAAAGGTTTGTCCCTCCGTACCCTTGGGGAGCTTGGTGAGGAATTTGTGGCTCATCAGCAGATGCTCAATGAGCGTGGCTCGGTGAGTGATAGATATGTGATAGACTGCGAGCACTACGGCCCGAAGATGGTCAAGTACCTTGGCAATCCAGAAGTCCGAGCAATCACGACTGAGGACTTGGATAAGTTCGTCAATATGAGGCTCACCTCGAGACGCTCCGACGGCAACCTCTACTCTCCGAGGACGGTGATCAATGAGATCAACTTCCTCAGTGCCTTATTCAATTATGGCATCAAGAAGGGCTACATGCTCAAGAACCCAACACTTGAGGTGCAGATGCCTGACTACAAAGCTCCGGTTGGTATCTGCAAGCCATCAGAATTGGAGAAGCTACTCGAGCATGCCGATCACTTCATGCAATGTCACATCATGTTTGGCGCATTCGGTGGATTGCGCTCCTCTGAAATCCTCCGCATGCGTTGGGAAGATGTGCGCCTCGAAGAAGGCCAGTTCTATATCAAAGGCACCAAGAACAGCCACGCCGAACGCTGGGTGAAGCTGACCCCTCCCTTGATGCACTTCTGCAAGCAGCTCCTTGAGTCTGAGAATCCTCCCAAGGGCTTGGTGATGGGCGGTATGGTACCCAAGACGAGAAACAGCAAGATGACCACGCTGAAGAAGGCTGCTGATGTGAAGATTCCAAGGAACGCTTTGCGCCACTCATTCGCAAGCCATCATCTGGTGCATTACAACGAGGCCGACACCACAGCCACTGAAATGGGGCACGTTGGCCCTCAGCAAACATTCAGGGCATACAGGAAGGCCGTGTTGAAGTCACAAGCTGCTGAGTTCTTTGCTATCAGGCCCAAGGCCAAGGCGTGGGTGCTGAAGGCTGGGATGGGGATCAAGAAGCCAAGAAAGCTCGCAGCCTAGAGACTAGGGCCGAACGACCAACATCACAGCAGCAATAGCAATGATGCAGTGGGCAATCGTTTGAATGGTGAGCAAAGTCTCCACATAATAGGCCAAGACTTCGGCTTAGTTTATCAGGGGGTGTCTCTTCAAATGAGGGGACACCCCTCTTCTCTAAAACCTCCGTTTTTAAGGACTTTATGGGGGTGTCCCCTCCAAACCGATGGGACACCCCTGAACACCCCGGGGTGTCCCCTCGAGGCAAAAGGGTGTCCCCTATTTTCCCGATGGGACACCCCCATTCCAGCACTGTATAGCAGCAATAAACATGCTCGGGGGTGTCGGGGTGTCCCCTATATATAACATTTCTTTCATAGAAGTATTTTATATAAAGGAAGGTCGTATGGGTCGTATAGGTCGTATAGGTAAGCCTATTTATAGAAGGAGTTTGATTTTGAGGTGGAGGGGACACCCCTCACCCCTCCGACTGTCTAATTCACTGTCATGCTGTCATCGCTTTTCCACTCATTGGTGATCGGTAAAATCATTTGTCGATCACTTTGCTGCCCTTTTGATCCTCAAGCTAGTCGTATAGGTCGCATAGGTCGTTGAGGTCTTATAAACCTTGAGAAGGTTTAGGGATTAGCCGTCTAGGAGTGTAGAATAATAAGTGGTCAGTATAGTGTCCCTTTCAGTCCCCAAGTTCTTCCGAGACAACCAGCCCAAGGGCTCAGGCTGTATTCCTCGGACTCTGGAAGGTGCACGACTGGCTGCTCCACTTTTGAATGGATAGGAGGGAACATGCAGGAGGAGCACCGAGAGCCAACCGATCTGGCGATCAGTGGGTGCCTGCTTGTGACTTCCCATATGAAGTGCTCGACGGATTTTCCCACGAGGAGGAACCACTCTATCCGATGGAAAAGTTTACTGACGCACTCCATCAAGTTGCGATGTGGATTGTGAACGATGGAAAATTCCAAGAGCGAGGAGTGACAGACAGAGCGATGGTGTTTGCGTGGATGATTGCGCCTGACGCCTTGGGCTGTAGCACACAGGCAGAACTCGCAGACAAAATTAATCTGAGCCGCAGCCAAGTGAATGAATATGTTCGCTCCTTCACCTCGAGATTCTCCTTCGTGAGTGGCGCAACCTACACCCCGAGACAGAGCCGGAGCCGCAAGCCATGAGCCACCAGCACACCACTCACCCCCTCACCCACGCGCACAGGTACTTCCAGAGTGCTCCCCCAAGGGTGACCTCTGCTGCCCCCTGTTTTTGCAGTCTCAAAACGCGCCGTCCTGTTTCAACTTCGTGACTAGACTCCAGCCTTCACACACCATGGACGCGCCC
>JASLKQ010000065.1 GCA_030747505.1 Verrucomicrobiota bacterium
GTATGTGCAGGGGCAGGGCATTCTGAAGCAGGAGTTGGGCCGACCCAGTAAGAACAGGGTGCAGAAGCTGGTCATCAATGCGGTGCCTTGCGGGAGCAGAACTTCCCAAAAGGGTGTTGTGTTCTGCACTGGTTGTTGAAGGAAGGACGATTGCTGTTTTGGGTACTGGGATGGACATTGTTTACCCCGCTGAAAATGCTTCGCTCTATCAAAGGATTTCCGAACAAGGGGCGGTTATCACTCAATTTCCTTTTGGCCGTAAGGGAAGCAGGCATTCGTTCCCAATCCGTAACCGGATTGTAGCGGGAATGACTCAAGGGACTTTGGTGGTGGAAGCCAACCGGTCCAGTGGGGCACTGATTACGGCGAATCTGGCGGGGGAATACGGCCGTAGCGTCTACGCGGTGCCGGGGCGAATTGATTCACCTCGCAGTGCCGGTTGTCATGATCTTATCAAGGACGGTGCCCAGTTGTGTGAATCCGCTGAGGATGTGCTTAGTGAATTTACGCATCTCAAGGCGGTAAAGCTCGAGTCAGTTGAAATACCCATGCCGACGTTGTCCCCGGTTGAACAGTCTGTTTACCGTGTGCTTTCCCATGAACAGATGCAGCAGGATGAGATCATCCGACAAAGTCAGCAGCCAGCAGCTCAAGTATCGGTGGCTTTATTGCAGCTGGAGATAAAAAAACTGGTAGTGCAGCATCCGGGGAGGCTTTTCACGCGAGACTTTTAAAGATTTACGCCGCAACATCAGCCGGATTGACCAGCAGAAGCTCGATGAATATCTCAACTCCGTCCGGGAAGTGGAACAGCGAATCGAGAGCGCTGGCAAGCGTGGTGAACTTCAGGGATGGAGGCCACCGCTGGAAGAGTTATAGCAACAGGCTACTTTAAAGTGCTCGGTTTTGGCATTGCGTTGGCGAAAGGCGCCTCGGTGCGTCGCAGTTCTTCAATAGCTTTAGTTCTATAGGCTGCCAACCTCTTGGAATGACGTGGATTTAACGCAAGGTTGGTCAATTCTTGGGGATCCTTGTCTAGGTCATACAATTCCTCCATCTCACCCTCGATGAGATTGCGTATATATTTGAAGCGCCCTTCGGCAACCATCACGTACCAGGGTATACCTGGTCCATGGTAAAGTTTGGGATCGTCTGTGGGCGGAATATTGGCTGTAGCTGAACCGTAGATTTTACCGGTATGCACCAGCATGGCGGGTGATTTGCGTTGTGCTTTCGGGTTTTCCAGTAGAGGGCTTAAATCCTCACCGTGCATTTCCCACGGGAGAGGCAGGCCTGCCTGGGAAAAAAAGGTCGGCGGCAGATCTACGCCGCTTACCGGTTCCTTTACCACGCGACCCGCCGTCTTTTTGGATTTCGCCAAGGGGGGGCGTATTATCAGGGGCGCACCCACCGTGGCATGATATGGAGCAACCTTGGATTTGAATCCGTGTTGCCCCCAGGCAAATCCTTGATCTGAGGTGAAAACGATCAAGGTGTCCTCATCTTGCCCGCTATCCTTCAGTGCCTTTAACACTCTGCCGACTCCTTCATCGATAGCCAGCACCCCTTCGTGATATTGTTTGATCCATTGGCGGAGAGGCCTGCCTGGGATATCCTTCATTCCAACTGGCCCCAGCTCGCGCACTTTTTTTTCCACTGGCTCCCCTTTTGTGATCTGTAAACCCGGGCGGATATGGCTGGGGCCCGCCGGTTCCCAGTGTTCCATCTTTTGAACGTACTTTGGCTTGCCCGTCCTTGGGGGATAAACATCCTTGGGTACCGGTACCTTTGCCGCCTCGTAGTCGCCCTTGTGGCGATCTGCCGGGGTGAAGGGGCCGTGGACTGCGCCGTAACAGAGCCACAGGTACCACGGCTTGTTTTTGTCACGGCCTTTGCCGCTGATGAACTCAATGGCCCAGTTTGTATAATTGTCGGTTGTGTAGCCTTTTACCAGTTGTGCCTTGCCCCCGTTAAATTCGGTAAGTTGATCGTGGTAATAGTTCGGCGAATTCTTCACGTATTTTGGCCGGTTCCAGATAATTTGGTGATCCCAATCACGACCAAATCCGCCATCCACACCAGTATGCCATTTGCCGATTTGTGCGGTCACATAACCGTGTTTGCGGAATACCGATGGCCAGAAAGGACATTTTTGGGGGTCATAAGCACTGCCCGGATACTTGCCTTCCATGCGCATGGAATCCACCCCGTGCTGATGATGGCCTGTGAGCATGGTTGCACGTGAAGGCATGCACCATGAACCGATATAGGCGCGTGAAAATCTGACACCGGATTTTGCCAACGCATCGATGTTTGGCGTTTTTACGAAGTCAAACGCTTCATCGTAGCAAGATACCGTACGTGTGGATTGATCGTCGGTATAAATAAACAGAATATTCGGGCGCTTGTCCTTGGCGAAGGACACAACAGTTAAGTTTAACAATAACAGGATGGTTTGGATGCGGTTCATATGAGTGGTTTAGTTGTTTTTTAATTCGTTAATGTTTTTTTCCAGTACCTTGAGTTGATCCGAAAGATGCGGACTATATTCATCCAGTCTTCTGGATAGCCAGGGATCGGTCTTAAATTCTTCCAGCACGGCCTTGATGCGATTGATTTTTCCTTCGATCTGCGCTTTTGCGTCAGCTTTGTACAGATCGCGTTCAAGGGCGGGCAGGTCGATCTGCATTTGGCGGATTTTCCGGTCCAGTGCCTGGCGTTGGGCAGTTTCCCTTAGTGCCTTGATTTTTTCCTCACTGGCTTTCTTCGCCTCTTCTGAATAGTTCATGCCCTTGGGCAAGGGCCAGTTGTCGGTACGAAACGTGGGCACCGGGATCCGTTCGCGTCCCACCAGATTGCCCGTGGGCCAGTTGGCCCAGCCGTAACGTGCGGCAACCGGTTCCTTTACCAGATCACTGCTCAATTCGATGCACCATTTTTTGTCCAATCGCGTTTCCCTTGCCTTGGCCGGATACCAGCGGCGATCGGCTCCGGCGATAATGAAGCCATTAATGGGGGCCTTGCCTTCGCGTGGCTGTGGGAGCACCTGCCACGCTGCATTGTTCTCGATGTGTTTCCAGCGCTCATACACGACGGGATCCTGATCAAAAAAGAGGAATAATTTCCCATCCTGATTTTTCATTTTCATAAACGCGTTACCGCGATGGACGACTTTTTTTCCATAAACTTTTGCCAAGGCCCAGAGAGAGGCGTATTCGGCAACGGGCAGTTTTTCAGCGGGATGGATATAGGAATTACCGGAAGGGTAGGTGGCAATCATATCCCCATGGGAATCATCCCTTAGTGCCCTGCGCTGGATGTCGCGGATGATGGCATACCCCTCGGCAACAGTAGCCATTTCCGGATCGATACCGAAAGTCCCCCATCCGGGTTGGCTGATGCAGCCGAAGGGAAGGGAGTCATCACCAAAAGCTTTGCGAAAGGAAGCCGGCACCTTTGGGAAGGTTGATTCATAGCGCGTCCAGCGCATGAAGTTGTTGTTCTCCCCCTGATAATAAAGCACACCGCGCAGACCAAGGTGGCGGATGGGCATGACCGTGGCATTGAATAGACCGGCGGGCGGGCTCCAGCCCGCGCGTGCATCGCCGGGTTTCTTGGGCAGTCTAAGGCGCGGTTCTTTTTTCCCTTCAGCCTTTGCCTTGGCAATCTTCTGGGTATGGGCTTCCCGTGCGACCTCGCATGATTTTTCCCATTCATCCATCAGTGCAGCAACCTGCTTGGGGTCATCCCATATGTCCGTTTGTGCATCGTATTCAGCGAGCACGGTTTTCATGAGATTATTGTCGATGGTATCAAGTTCTTTGCGAAGACACCAGGTCTGGCCCAGCGTGCCGCCCCGCGCGACATTGATAATGCCAACAGGCACCTTGAGGTAACGATGCAGGAAGGTGCCGTAAAGATAGGGCACAGCCGAAAAGCGTTGGGCGCTTTGCGGGGAGCATTCCTGCCAGCTGACATTTTTACGGATATCAGGCAGCGGCTTATACCAGGAATCCTCCCAGGCAATGTAGCGCAGACCCGGGAAATCCGCTGAGGCGGCCTCGCGATCCTTGCGGTTGAAATTGCCCCAACCCATGTTGCTTTGGCCTGCGCAGATCCAGATTTCTCCGATGAGCACATTTTCTGCGAGAGCCATTTGCCCGCCTGATTGGGCGATGATCCAGGTGGGTTGAAAACTGGCCTTGGCCGGCGGGAATTCCACACTCCAATGACCGTCTTCAAGGGCCTTGGTCTCAAGCGTCTTGGTTTCGAGCCTTGGAGGGTTTTTTTCCACATACTTTATTCCAACTGAATATTCTCCTTCCGCTGCCCCGGCATTTTGAGCTTTACCAAGTTTATCAGCTGCGGTCTGCCCCAGGGAGGCGTTCTGGGTCAGGGTGATCTTTACGGTGGCCCTTGGCTTGGCCCAACCCCAGAGAGTGATGGGTTTCTGCTGTTGGAGAACCATGTTGTCACTGATGATTTTGGCAAACCGGAGGGTTTCTGGATCTTGAGCTTTGGCTATTGAGAGCGCACACAGGAAGAAAATCAGCAGCAAAATAATTTTCGGCTTCATAATGAATGGGTGGTGGCAAAAGCGTCCCGAATCCACCGTGTTTGGTCGAGCAAAACCTCAGGACTTGATCAAAGTCCATCCCCCTCCTAGGCTTTCGGGGTTCCCAAACCAATACGCATATTAGCATGAATCGACGCACATTTATCCAAACTACTGGAGCTGCAGCAGCAGTGGCCGCAACTTCCACCATTCAAGCCGCTGACAAGAACCGTAAGCGCGCAAACAAGGGCCTGATTTTTAAGTCCACCAAATTTGGAGGAAAACCAAACCTTAAACGTATGCAAGAGCTCAAGGAATTGGGCTTTGATGGGATTGAGGGCAGTGCACCGGGTATGGACGTGCCTGGCTTGCGAAAAGCGTGTGAGGAAGTAGGTCTGCCCATGCACGGAGTGGTCTACAACAAGCACTGGAATAAGAGGCTCTCTTCGCCTGACAAGGCCATACGCGACGAAGGTCGCACAGGACTCGAGGCGGCCATTCGCGAATCGAAGGCGGTTGGTGGCTCGTCTGTTCTACTGGTACCGGGTGCTGTACGTGGAAAAGATGAAACACACGAACACGTTTGGGAACGTTCCATCACTGAAATTCGCAAGGTCATTCCCTTGGCTAGCAAGCTGGGCATCCACATACTCGTTGAGACAGTCTGGAATGGGTTCTGTTACAAGCCCGAGCAGTTCCGTGATTACCTCGATGAAATCAACAACCCCTGGGTGCAGGCCTACTACGACATTGGCAACATGCAGAAGTTTGCGCCCAGTCACGAGTGGATTCGCATTCTCGGTAAACGCAACGTGAAGCTGGACGTTAAAGATTGGGGTGGACCCAATAAAAAATTCTGCCCGCTGGGTCAGGGCGATGTGGAGTGGGACAAGGTTCGCGAGGAGTTGGCGAAGATCGGCTTTTCCGGTTGGGTTACTCGGGAAGGCAGCGATGGCGGGCACGACAAGACAGCTGCATTGATGGACGAATTGCTGGATCTCTAGGGGTAATGATGAACCCCTTCATTCGCCGGGTTATTAGTTGCCTGTTGTTCGGATTGATATTGGCCGGGCAGGCAGCCCAATGGCCACAGGTCAAGGCGACGAATATTCGCCGGGTGTTTCATAATGGCGAGCACAACGCCTTTACTGACCTAATCCGCTGGCAGGGAAAATTCTGGCTGACCTTTCGCAGTTGCCCTGATGGGCACATGGTGCACCCAACAGCCTCAATCATCATCCTGTCGAGCCCAGACACAAAAAAATGGACTCAAGAGCACCGCTTCAGTGTTCCCCAACGAGACACACGTGATCCGCATTTCCTCGTCTTTAAGGATAAGCTATTTATCTACACCGGCACCTGGTATTGCGGCGACTCTTCCCCGGACCGGTCTGAATATACCCTAAACCGGCACCTGGGGTATGCCGCGTGGTCTGCTGACGGGGAAAAATGGCATAGCCCCATCATGCTTGAAGGAACCTTTGGCCATTACATTTGGAAAGCCAATACGTTTAACGGCAAGGCCTACCTTTGCGGACGACGCAACCGCGAGTTTGACATCAAGGCACGTGGTGAAGGGGCCACCGTGGAGTCAGCCATGCTTGAAAGTGATGACGGGGTCATCTGGCGAACGCGCACGTTGTTTCAGGAGGAGCGAGGTGATGAAACTGCGTTTCAATTCGGGCCGAAAGGCGACATTCTGGCTATTGGCCGGCGCGGAGGTGATAAGGCACAACTTCTCAAGTCAAAGCCGCCTTATACCAAATGGAACCGGCGCGAAATGGACCGCTACATAGGTGGTCCGCTCCTTACCAAATGGGGGGGGCGTCATGTGGCTGGTGGTCGTAAATCCGGTGCCGCCTTTGTGGGCAAACGCGGCCCCAAGACCGCTCTTTATTGGCTTAACTCTGATGCCAAGAACGAAAAAGATCTCCTGACTGAATTTGTTGAACTACCCAGTAACGGTGACACATCCTACCCGGGCTTTGTGGAATTAAGCCCAACCCGCGCAGCCGTTTCATGGTACTCCTCGCACGAAAAGGACAGCAAAGGCAAACCGATCACCGCCATCTACATGGCTGATCTCCGAATACAGCAATAGTCAGGGCAATTATCATGAAGAGGAAAATCGTCATTCTATTGGCGGCAGTATTGATACTGCCTGGAACCGTTCAGGCGGCGCAACTATTGGCCGGGGCAGCCAAGGTGGATATCACCGATGAACGTGGGCCGGTGAATGACCGACTCTACGCCCGCGCACTTGCGCTGCGCAGTGACGGCACCACAGCCATTTTGGTTTCCATTGACGCGGTGGCTATTGGTGGAATTGGCCGGATTAAGGATGATTTTCTCCCCAACATTCGTGCAGTCCTAAAGGAGGAATTGGGTATTGCTCCGGTTAATACTCTATTTAATGCCAGTCATTGCCATGGAAGAGTTCATCCCGAAACCGAGGCACGTACGATTCAGGTAATCAGGCAGGCGGTAAAGCGGTTGGTCCCGGTAAAGGTTGGTGCAGGGGTAGGGAAGGAAACGCGCATCATGGAAAACCGACGACTCCACCTCAGGAATGGTCGGGAAGTGGATGTGCGCCGCGCCTATTCCTTGCCGCCGGATAATCAGGTTACCTCGGTTGGACCGGTGGATCCTGATATTGGAGTACTGCGGCTCGACCGACTGGATGGAAAACCAATGGCGGTGGTCTACAACTTTGCCTGTCATCCTATTCAGAACACACCTGAAGCGGGCAATAGTGCCGATATTGCCGGATTTTCCTCCAAGACCATTGAGGAAAATCTCAACTGTATCGCCCTCTTTGTGCAGGGGGCCGGTGGCGATATCAACCCGATCAGTTACAAGGATGTTAACCATCTGCATAGGGCCGAGCCGCTGGGACTGATGCTGGGGCTAAGCACGCTTCGGGCGGTGCGGAAAATTAAGACTCTTCCTGATCAACCGCTGGAGGTGTATAGCGAAAAGCTCAAGCTGCCACGCGCGGATCATTCCAAACGGATTACCGCCATGGAGGCAGAACGCACCCGCATGACCGAATCATTACGTGGCACGTTTCTTAATTTGGATACCTTCCTGCCTCTGGTTGTGAAATATCAGCTCTCGACCAACGCTCCTTCATTAAATTCATACCGCTATCTTCATGAACGGCAAATGGGTCGCGGAGGACTAACACGTCTGGATGAGGCTAATCGCCGCCATCTGCAGGCTTACATGGGCAATATTCGCAAGATGGAGGAAATTACCCGTTTGAACACCAACCTGCGCCTTTTGCAAAATCATCAAAAAACCGGCTATGATGCGGGCAATAAGACTGTGACTGTTGAGGTGGCAGGACTTCGCGTGGGTGACTTTGTGATTGCCACTTTCCCCGGGGAACTGACTGTGCCGATCGGGTTAAACATCAAGAGGGCGGCGAAGTATCCGCACGCGTTTGTGGCCGGTTACACTAATGGCTATATTTATTATGCTCCCACTGCTGAACAGTTGAAAAATGTTGGGGGCGCACAGGAAGACAGCGATTGCCTGCTTGATCCGGCGTGGCAGAAGATTTTTGAAACCAAGGCTGGTGAAATTATCCGTAAACTGATGAAGTGATTGTCAGAATGGGCTCGGCACCAGGAATGCGTGCTGTTCCAGAAAGCTCATCGGACCATTCCATAAGATGAACTGGGTGAGAAACAGGATCAGTGTGTAGCCGAAAACAATAGGTAGTGCTGCCAATCTGAAGAACCAGCGCAGCGTGAAATGGCGGGGGCTCTCGCGACGATCAGCCCGCCCCATGGCCCAGCCGACCATTAATCGAGCGGGTAACCCAAAGATTACAAAAAAGAGTGCCGGCAACCAGGTGATTTCAGATGGCATCAATTCCACCTTCAGCAGGAACAGTGGCAATGCCAGTACCAATGTCAGCAACAGTCCCAGCCAGAACATAAAGGGAGCCTTGTTTCCCAGTCGATGTACAGTTGCAATCTCAATGAAGGCACTAAAACGGTTCTCTTTGGCAAACCAGACTTGCATGTACGGCAGGTACAGAAGCACCCCCATGAGGAGCAGACCTCCCAGGAGTGAAACGAGGATGCCAGCATTCGAGGCAATATTTGAGGACAGGATCATCAATCCCACCGGGATTAAAAGCCACAGCAGTGTGCCGGCAAATCCCCGTGCTCCGAGCCAGAATAGATAAGGCAATTGTAATTCACTTACAGTATCCCAGAGTGCATCGCGCGCATTGGTAAACTTATCGGTTGAGCCGATCCAGCGGATGAATTTGATGGGTGCGGGCCAGACAAAGTGTCGTAGTTTTCCTCCCCGCAATATTGCCCATATGATATGTAGAGAAGTTAGTCCGGTGACAATCCACAGTCCCATGCTCCAGCCGCCCGCACCATTTGGATTTACGATTACCGCCGAGTCACGCATGGCCGCAAGAAAACGCGCCGGCCAGAGCATTAGCCAGATGCCCAGGATGATGCCCCCCAAGCGTCCGGCTTTGCGCACACCAATGAAGCCATCGCGCAGACGACCGGTTCGCGCGATGGTGCCGCTAACGTGCAGCAGATATCCGAGGCTGGCCAGGTTGATTACGGGAATGGCCGAGACGATTGCCAGACCGATAATCAGACACAGCATTCCAAAGCACCAGCCGATGCCCGAATAGATACCGCAAGCAATCCGCCTAAAGAAGGGCTGCTTCGGTTGCGTTGGATCAGTATGTGGTTGAGCTGTTGGAGGATCAATTACCGGTGGCGATTGGTTCAGTGGGGATTCGGCCGATTGAAGCCAATCATCTTGCTGTTGCGTATTCACCACTGTATATTTGCTTCTTGGATGGGTATGTGTCGTTCGGACACTGGGCTACGGCTACCATGAAAGCACTTGAAAAGATAGTCTCTCCGCTCGGACAGCGCAACCTGCTCTTTGCGGCGGCATGTATTCTGGGCTTGAGTGTAGTGTTTTCCAATCTACTCCAATCTGATGCAGTGACCCCACCCAGAAATCATTCGGTGGAGCGATATCAAAATCCTGAGTTTCGTGATGTCGTTGAACGGCTTGATGCCGAGTTTGTTGCCCGTTGGGAAAAGGAAGGACTGGAGCCGGCACCGCCCGCCGATGAATTGACTCGAATTCGGCGTTTGTCCCTTGGGTTGACCGGGACGATTCCGTCTCTCCAGGAAATCCGGGCCTTTGAAGAGGCGCGGGTTTTCCACGCGGGAAATCAACCACCCCCTAACGACCATATCCAGTGGTGGCTTAGCCATTTATTTGAGGATCGGCGAACCAGTGATTACCTTGCCGAGCGTTTTGCGCGTGTCTATGTCGGGGTGGAGAATGGTCCGTTTCTGTTTTATCGCCGCCGGCGCTTTGTGAGCTGGCTAAGTGACCAGTTCCACGATAACCAGCCCTATGACAAGGTTGTAAGCTCATTGATCACCGCCGAGGGCCTTTGGACCAGCAACCCGGAAGTGAACTTCTTCACAGTGACCATCGATGAGAATGACAAGAAGAACAAAAACAAGCCCGACGAGGTGAAATTGGCTGTGCGAATGACTCGGGCTTTCCTTGGAGTGCGTCTTGATTGTGTCCAGTGTCACGACGACCGACTCAACGATCGCTGGCTGCAGAAGGATTTTCACCAGCTTGCATCTTTCTTTTCTGGTGCCGACATGAGGTCTTCGGGTGTCCGTGAGACCGGCAAGTCCTATGAGTATAAGTACCGCGGTGCGCCTCAGGGCGAGGTGCCGAAAAAAGTTCCCTTTTTTCCCGAGCTCTTGCCTGAAAGTGGTGAACCACGCGAGCGCCTGGCCGCTTGGGTTACCGACAGGGAAAACCGGGCTTTCGCGCGTGCGGCGGTCAATCGAATCTGGGCGCTGATGTTTGGTCGGCCACTGGTTGACCCGATCGATGAGATACCGCTCGAAGACACCTTGGAGAACCCCTATCCACCGGGGCTGGAGACGTTGGTCGACGACTTCATTGCCCACGATTTCGATCTACAACGACTCATACGCGTGATTGCCGCCACGCGCGTCTTTGGTCTCGACAGCAAGGTTTCCGAAGATCGCGTGCCCTTGACCGAGAAACACGACCAGCATTGGGCGGCGTTCGCGCTGTCTCGATTGCGGCCCGAGCAGGTGGCCGGCAGCATTATTCAGGCAGCCTCCCTTACAGCTATTGATGCCGATTCACATATCCTGTTCCGCATGGCCCGGGTGTTTCAGCAGGGGGATTTTATCAAGCGCTACGGTGATGTGGGAGCCGATGAGTTTTATGCCTTGGGAGGGACGATCTCACAGCGCTTGCTGATGATGAATGGAGAACTGGTCCATGAGCGGATTAAGGATGACCTTGTGTCCAACGCGGCGGCGCGTATTCTGGCCACAGCACCCGATGATGAGGCAGTGGTGGAGGCTGCGTACCTGGCTGTGTTGAGCCGTCGTCCAACCCGGGAGGAAGTTCAATATTTTGCTGGATTGCTGGCGCAAAAGAAAGGTCGGAGTCGCAAGGACAATCAGGAGGATCTTTACTGGACACTCCTCAACTCAACTGAGTTTTCCTGGAACCACTGACATGAATCCCTCATTCAACAGCTTCCATCTTTCCCGCCGCGCGTTGCTGCGGGCGGTTGGACTGGGCGGGGTTGCGTGGTTGAGTCCCTTGACCCATATGCTTGGGCAGGCCCAGGAAAAGGAAGCGAGTCAAGCTGCGGCCAAGTCGGTAATCATTTTGTGGTTGGCCGGGGGGCCAAGCCAGCTTGAGACCTTTGATCCGCATCCGGGCAAAAAGATTGCCGATGGGACAGGTGCAATTAAGACCTCAGTTAAGGGAGTGGAAATTGCTGAAGGCCTCCCGCAGGTCGCTGAGGTGATGGAGGAGTTGACCCTTGTGCGCTCAATGGTCAGCCAAGAGGGTGATCACGAGAGGGGAACCTACAACCTCAAGACCGGGTACCGTCCCGATCCAACGATGGTTCATCCATCGATCGGGTCGGTGATCTGTAACGAGCTGCCTGTGGACGGGGTGGACATCCCGCGACACGTCTCGATTTTGCCAGGGCAATGGCCCGCACGCGGCGGGCACCTGGGCGCCGGTCTGGATGCGTTCAAGGTGTATGACACGCTGGGCCGGGCAGGGGACATGACTGCTCGAGTGGAGCCTGCTCGCCAGAAAAACCGTCTTGCAGGGTTGAAAAGGGTCGAGGACGCCTTCGCGCGTGGTCGGCGCACGGACTTGGATAAAAAGACAACGCTGCACAACGCCACGATTCAACGGGCACTGGATATGATGAATTCCAAGCAGCTGGGCGTCTTTGACGTGAGCAAGGCCCCGGCGCGGACGCGGGAGGCGTTTGGCGACTCGAATTTTGGGCGCGGTTGCCTCGCGGCGGTTCAATTGGTCGGAGCCGGTGTTCGTTGCGTGGAGGTAACTCTGGGAGGGTGGGATACCCACATTAACAACCACGAAGGCCAAGCCACGAAAAATGCCATTCTTGATCCTGCCTTTGCCGCGCTCATCCGTGAGTTGCGCGCGCGCAAACTGCTCGATGAGACCATCGTAATTTGCGCCGGCGAATTCGGGCGGACACCGAAGATTAACGGTCTGGGAGGGCGTGACCATTGGCCAAAAGGCTTCTCGTTGGCACTGGCCGGTGGTGGATTCAGGGGCGGCCACGTTCATGGCGCTACTGATCCAGAAGGTGTGAAAGAGGAACCCAAGGACCCCGCCAAAGTTGCCGATCTTCACGCTACGGTTATGCATCTACTCGGTATCGATCACAAAAAGGAGTACAAAAATCTTCCTTTCGACCGCTTCGGGACACTCAGCGAAGGGAATGTAATTAAGGGTTTGTTGAAGAATATATAGTGTGTGCAACCTGGATCATCACGGCTAATAAATCTCCATTAGAGGAGCCCGCCCAATAGTTTATTGAAGGACAATGAGAAGATGCTATTCCAGAATATTTTCATGCACGGCACTATTCGTGTCTGGCATATTCTGCGAGGTTATCGCTGCGGTAGATATCAGTTCAGTTAAGCCTGATTTGATTCTTCCCTCCTTGACCAAAGGGATACCGACTTCGGGTAAGCGGGTGAAACAGACGCATCCGGATTGGAAAGATACGGAGGTTTATCACGTGATTTATCTGCCTAAAGATTGGCAGCCTAATAAGCGGTATCCGGTGATTGTGGAGTATGCGGGTAATGGACCCTTTAAAGGCAGGTTTGGTGATATCAGTGCAGGCCGTCCAGAGGGCAGCAAAATGGGTTATGGGATTTCGGGTGGGGAAGGGTTTATCTGGGTTTGTATTCCCTACCTGAATAACGCTGGAAATAAAAATGTGACGAAATGGTGGGGGGATAGCCCGAAATATAATCCTCAGCCTACGCTGGATTACTGCAAGAAAGTGGTTCCTTGGATATGTGCCAACTATGGGGGTGAATTAAAAAGGGTGATCCTCTGTGGATTCTCACGTGGGGCGATCGCCAGTAATTATATTGGGTTGCACGATGATGGGATTGCCAAGCTGTGGAGAGCTTTCATTCCTTACAGTCACTATGATGGGGTCAAACGGTGGCCTTATCCGGGGTCTGACAAGGAATCTGCATTGAGCCGTTTGCAACGACTAAAAGGGAGGCCTCAATTCATCTGTCATGAAGGTAAGGGGGTGAGTGAAACTCAAAAATTCCTGAATAATGCCGGAATTGAAGGGGAATTCATTTTTCAAGCGACGGGTTTTCGAAATCATAACGATGGGTGGCTGTTAAGGCCCAGTCCGGCGCGGACAGCGATGCGGCAATGGCTCGCCAAATCCTTGAAAAACTAAGTTTCAGGTAGCATTTAATTCGCTGGAGGCGTATTACTGGACCATGAAATCCACACTTCATTTCTCTTTCCGT
This sequence comes from Verrucomicrobiota bacterium, assembly GCA_030747505.1. Lineage (GTDB taxonomy): Bacteria > Verrucomicrobiota > Verrucomicrobiia > Limisphaerales > UBA1100 > UBA1100. Next base: position 13,465 of record JASLKQ010000065.1, read on the forward strand.
GCTGTATTGACCCTGTTTGCAGTGACTGGACTTTCCACAATTGCAATGGCCGAGGATGGGTGGTTGGTCGATTTTGCCAAGGCGAAGGCCCGGTCGGCAAAGGAAGGGAAACCCATCCTGATGGAGTTCACCGGCTCAGACTGGTGCCCACCCTGCAAGGCACTTCACAAGAATGTGTTGACCTCAGATGTCTTCAAGAAGCAGATGCCCGAAAAATTTATCCTGCTCAAGCTTGATAACCGCCGGGACAAAACCGGGCAGACACCCGAGGAAATTGCTCAATACAAGAAACTCAGCTCGGAGTATAAGGTAAGAGGGGTGCCGACTATTGTGATAGCCGATGCCAAGGGCAAGGAGCAACATCGTCAGGTGGGTTACAGAAGCAGTGTTACCGCCGAGCAGTGGGTGAGCAAACTCATAGCAGCGGTGAAATCAGATGCCCCCGTTGCTGCGAAGGCTTCGGCAAAACATCCTGTGCATATTGCTCATACCTGGAAGTCTGATCCGTTTATGTCCAAGGGTCAGAAGCAATCCATCACTTTTGGCCGGGCAGGGGAGCTGACCATCACTCCAGATAAAGGCAAGGTCATCAAGGGTAAATGGGAGGTTGAAGGAAACAGGATGACTCTGGTTTATCCCGATCCCCTTTCAGGAAAAAAACAAACGCTTAAGTATGGGGTCACTCTGGGAGAAGGAGAAGAGGCAGACGACACAGGTAAGATAAAGAAAACGGTGGACATGTATTTGAAACGGGAGGGGGAAACAAGGACCTCAATTGTTTATGTTCGTCCGGCTGATTCAAAGAGCGCGTCCGCCAAGCCAGCGCCGACTCCCAAACCTGCCAAGCCAGCCAAAGAGGACAAGGTATACAAGAAATTGCCCGGGATTGATCTCACCAAATATACCGCCAAACAAAGGGAAACAATTTTAGCGCGTGCCAACAAGGAAAGATGCCCATGTGGGTGCAAGCTGACGGTTGCTGGTTGTCGTAATGATGATAGTTCCTGTGGTACCGGTAAAAAACTTGCTGCAAAGATTGTCGAGGAGGTCACAGGTCAGGCCCCCGCAGAGCCCAAGGACAAGGATATTGGAAAACCTTTGGATATCCAGTTCACCGCTACTGATGGCACCAAGGTGGATTTGACCAAGATGAAGGGTAAGGTGGTATTGATTGATTTTTGGGCAACCTGGTGCGGACCCTGCATCAGGGAGATTCCCAACATCAAGAAGACCTACGCCAAGCTGAACCCCAAGGGTTTTGAAATTGTGGGTATCTCACTGGATTCTGATAAGGAGAAGTTGGTCAATTTCATTAAGGAAAAGGAAATGCCGTGGGTGCAATATTTTGATGGGCAAGGATGGAAAAACAAAATTTCCAGTAAATACGGTATTCGCAGTATCCCTGCCATGTGGTTGATTGATAAGAAAGGCAATCTGGTCGATAAAAACGCCCGGAGCGGATTGGAAGAAAAGGTGGGAAAACTTTTGGCCCAGTAGCTTAACCAATTTGCTTCCCCCTAGACCCCTTAATCGGGGCCTTTTTTTGTTTGATGGTCATCATTTTTGCAGGAAACCCATTAAATAGGTTGCCATAATTGCTCTACTGGCGTAACTCAACTGCACTATGAATCCCCTATTTTTAGGTACTGTACGCGTGGCGTTGGCTGCGGTGGTTTTTACACTGGCAGGCAATGTAATTGCTGAAGAAGACTTGGAGACAAAGGTGAAGGCTTTGCTAGCCAAGTACAAAGAAATGCGTGCTGAAGATCCGGCTAAGGCTGGCGCTCAGGCCATTAAGGATTCAGGTAAATTGGCACGTCAATATCCTGATGAACCCCGACCTTGGGGGCTCTATTTATCTGCTGCCAACTTTGCGAAAACTCCCAAGGAAAAGAAGGCCATCTTTCAGGAAGTGGCAGCGGCAAAGAGCCCAAAGCTAGCCCAATTGGTAGCCAGAGCCAAGGGGGAGCTCGCTAAGCTAGATGCCCTAGGCAAACCTGTAGATATTCAGTTTGTATCTACTGATGGACGAAAGGTGAATTTGGCTAAGATGAAGGGTAAAGTGGTATTGATCGATTTCTGGGCAACATGGTGCGGGCCATGTGTACGCGAGATTCCGAGCGTGAAGGAAGCTTATGCCAAGCTCAATCCTAAGGGATTCGAGATTGTGGGTATCTCGCTCGATTCAGATGAAGGAAAGTTAGAAAAGTTCGTTAAGGACAAGGAAATGCCGTGGCCTCAGTATTTTGATGGGCAGGGTTGGAAAAATAAAATTTCGACAAAGTTTGGAATTAGAAGCATTCCGGCCATGTGGTTGGTGGATAAAAAAGGTAATCTGGTGGATATGAATGCCCGCTCAGGATTAGAAGAGAAGGTGGAAAAACTTCTCGCTGAGTAAATTCTATATTTACTTCTCCTTCCAAGGTCCTTTTATCGGGGCCTTTTTTTGTGGGGCTGTCAATAGTTCCCTCTTGTTGATGGAATACGATTTGGCAGTATCCAATTCAGGAGGTTTTATGTGGGATAAGTTTATCGAGAATGCACCAAGTATGGTTACTGATTGGGGGCCTAAATTTCTGATTGCACTCTTACTGCTTTTGGGTTTTTGGATTGTTTCGCGTGTGGTTCGTAAGGCGATTTTTGCGGCGGGTGATAAGGCGGATCTGGAATATCCCGTGGTCCGGCTAATGGCGATGGCCGCGCGCGTCACGCTCCTGGTTGCCGGCATTGTTACCGCACTGGGAACGCTGGGGGTGGATGTTTCTGCACTGGTGGCAGGTTTGGGGCTGACAGGCTTTGCGCTGGGTTTTGCGATCAAGGATACCATCTCCAATATTCTTGCAGGGGTATTACTCCTAGTGTACCGCCCCTTTTCAAAAAAAGATTACGTTGAAGTAAAAGGGATGGAAGGGGAGGTCAGTGCGATTGATCTGCGCTATACCACGCTCGA
>JASLKQ010000066.1 GCA_030747505.1 Verrucomicrobiota bacterium
GATACGGGGCAGGTCCCAAGTTTCAAAGTCATCACCAGGGGCAGCGTTGGTGCGGCTTCTTTGAATGAAGCGCCAGCGGTTCTGTTGGAAATAATGCCAGTACCAATTGGCGAGGACTGTGGTCATCATTGGCTTCATTTCAGCCGGGGCTTTTGCAATTTCAGCCTCCATGCGCCGGATTTTCTCTTGTGCCTTATTGCCCTGAATATTCCCTTCCAGAGAGATTTTCCTGCCTACGGCCTTAATCGCCTCGGCGTAATCCTCTTCAGCGATGGTTTTCTTGATGATAGGATCCAGATGCTTGATCGCGGTCTTGGGTAGCCCCTTCTTGAGGGCTCCATCATAGGCTTTCCAGTGTTCTTCCTTGGTTAGGTTGGGTACCTGTTGGGATTTTTCTGCCGCGTAGAGCAGGGTGAGGGTAAGTGTGATCAGCGCAAAAGCAGCGGGTAATTTCTTCATATTGATATAAAACAACAATTCGTTGAGGATTCGACGGGAAAACAGGCTAGTTACTCCCTCAAATGAAACGGACTCATGTTTATGTCTTTCGGATGCATTTGGCTATTTAAATCTACAACCTCCAATTTGTCATAAAGGATGGAAAGTGGAATGATAAACGTTGATTTGAGGGAGTCTTCGTCTAAAACTCCCGTCAAACGACCACATTAATACGATTTTTATGCATAGTTACATACTTTTTGATGCCGATGCGCCCGGCGCAGGCGGCGGAACTCCCCTCACAGATGATGACAAAAGCGCCGTGGATCAGTTGCGGGGCCAGTATGATGCAATGCGTATTGAACTGGCCAAGGTGATTATTGGTCAGGATCAGGTGGTTGATGAAATGCTCATGTGCATTCTTTCACGGGGTCACGGGTTGCTGATGGGGGTTCCGGGATTGGCCAAGACCCTGATGGTTAATTCGCTATCAAAAATCATGAGTCTGGGATTCAGTCGTATCCAGTTTACTCCGGATTTGATGCCGAGCGATATTACCGGCACTGAAATTCTGCAGGAAGGTGATACAGGGCGCCGTCAGTTTGAGTTTGTGAAAGGCCCTATTTTTTCAAACATCATTCTGGCTGATGAGATCAATCGTACCCCCCCCAAGACCCAAAGCGCATTGCTCGAGGCGATGCAGGAGCACCGTGTGACCACCGCGGGAGAGCATCGGGAATTACCTCAGCCATTTTTTGTGTTGGCCACGCAGAACCCGATTGAACAGGAGGGGACCTATCCTTTGCCTGAAGCACAGCTAGACCGTTTCATGTTTTTAATCACAGTGGATTATCCGAGTGTGGAGGAAGAGCGTCGTATCGCGCGAGAGACGACTGGTGGCAGTTCCTCCGACCTTGCTGAAGTAATTGATGGGCCAACCCTGCAACGATATCAGAGTCTCGTGGAGCGGGTCCCGGTGCCTGACCATGTTTATGACGGAGTGGTGGATATGGTGCGCATGACGCGACCCAAGTCAGATGATGCGCCTGAGTGGGTAAAGAAATGGGTCACTTGGGGTTCGGGACCACGGGCTGTTCAGTACCTTGTTCGCGGAGCCAAGGCTAATGCGGTATTGCACGGTCGGTATGTGGTTGGTTGGGAAGACGTTGAAGCAGTTGCTCAACCGGTGCTTTCCCATCGTATCCTTACCAACTTTCAAGCACAGAGTGAAGGAGTGGACAGTATTTTTGTTATTGAAAAGCTTCTCGAGAACATTCGCGAAAAATCAGAGGCACTAGCCGGTGAGTAAACCAAAAACTCGCTAAAAATCTTTGAACGATTCAGTTTATAGCGAAATTCTTGATGGTGACGTTATCGCTCGCCTGTCAGGTCAGTTTCTTCATGCGCGTCAACCGATGGTAGGCAGCATTGTAGGGCATCATAAAAGTCCCTATCGTGGTTCCAGTGTGGAGTTTGCTGAGTACCGTAAATATGTCCCTGGGGACGATCCGCGGCTTCTGGACTGGCGTGTTCTGGCACGAACAGATCGTTACTACGTACGCGAGTTTGAGGCCGATACAAACCTGCGATGTTATGTGGTGATTGATTGTTCCAAGAGTATGGCTTTTGGCGAGAAGGGGGTTCGTAAGTTTGATTACGCCCGCAAAATTGCTGCCACACTTTCCTACATGCTGATTCATCAGGGTGATGCGGTGGGATTGGAGATTTTTGATGATGGAGTAGCTACAGACATTCCCCCCCGCCGAAACCCTCTTCATTTGAAGTATATTTTTGATATTTTGGCACAGGCCGAACCGCGTGGCGAAACTGGATTAGTTCAGGAACTCCATCAGTTTGCTGAACGTATCCGGCAGCGCGCCATGGTGATCATTATTTCGGATTGTTTCTGTGATGTGGATGAATTGCTTAACTGTTTCGAGCATCTGCATTTCCAGAAGCATGATTTTGCCCTCTTCCACTTGCTTGATCCCTTGGAGTTGGATTTGGATCTGGATCGGCCGATCCGGTTTCAGGATATGGAGAGCAATGATGTGCTCTTGGCTGAGCCGGAGATTATTCGCGAACAATATATGGAGGCAGTGCGTGAATATCTGGTGAAAATTCATGAGGGGTGTAACAAGCATAATGCAGACTATCGCCGAGTGGCGACTGATCAGCCTTATGATTCAGTGATTGCAGACTTTCTGGTGGATCGCGAGCAGTTGGCGAAGGGTCGAGGATGACCTTTTTACAACCATTTATTTTATGGGGGCTGCTTCTTGGGTTATTGCCAATACTTATCCACCTATTTAACCGGTTACGTCACCGCAAGCTTCCCTGGGCTGCTATGATGTTTCTGCGTATGGCTAATCGCAAGTCGACCAAGTATGCGAAAGTGCGTCAATGGCTCGTCCTGCTTTTTCGCATGTTGGCTGTAATGGCATTGGTATTTGCCTTAAGTCGTCCTTTGGCCGGCGGGTGGATCAAGGGAATGATGTCCGGGAAGCCCGACGTTATTTTGATCGTTGTAGATCGCTCTGCCAGCATGGGCGCTCAGTCGGGTGAAAAAACCCGACTGGAACGTGCCCTGGAGGTAATGATTGATTCGGCGAAATCTTATGGTGAAGGAGTGAGGTTGGTAGTCATGGAGCATACCGACCAGAGGCCTCGCGAGGTTAAAGGGGGTGCTGATGCATTAAAAAATGTGATCGGAAGTGGAGTGACTGACACATCGGCCGATATTCCAGGCCTTTTGGAGAACGCTGCTGACTGGTTTAAAAAAACCAAGCCTGGTATCGGCGAGATATGGGTTGCCTCAGACTTACAGGCGAGCAACTGGGATTCCACCGCCAAGGGCCGCTGGCAGCAGATCTCCTCAAAACTGGACACTTTACCTCAGAGTGTGAGGGTGCGTTTGATGGCGATGGATGAAGAAGCCCCGGCAAATGTTTCTGTCCGTACAAAGAGTGTGGCTCGTCAGCGTGTTGCTGATCGGGTTGAGTTGGTTTTGCAGTTGGAATTCAGCCGAGGGACAGCACTGGCCGGTGAAGTCGATTTAGCTGTCTTCGTTGAGGGTGAGGAGAATGGGGAGACCATCTCCCTGGAGGGAGCGACCCACGTGCACGAACTCAGGTTTCCATTACGCAAAGGGGATCAGTCCGGCTGGGGTTATGTGGAGTTGGTTGATAAGGAAGATGGGAATGCGCAGGATAATGTAGCTTATTTTGTCTATGGAGAACCGGTTAAAGCTAAGACAGCAGTTGTAGGTAACCCCGATTTATTTCCGACCCAGTTTTTGAATCTGGCTGCTGCACCTGATCCGGCTAATACCAATCAGGTTAGTGAGATAATCACTCCCGGTGGCATTGAAGGGAGGGTTTGGACTGATTATGCGATGGTCCTTTGGCAGGATAAATTGCCTCAAGGAGATTCAGCCGAAAAACTGAGTCAATATATTAAAGCAGGAGGGTTGGTTGTATGTTTTCCGAATCAGGCGCCCGACGAGGTTAGATTTAACGGGCTAGGTTGGGGGGCGCTTAAGCGTTATGAAGATGACGGTAAACAGTTTGAAACGTGGCAGCAACTGGTTGCTGCGGAAAATGATCAGGAACATCTTGGTTTCAGGATTACTAGCTACACCGATAATGAGGGTCCTCTGCAGCGTACGGAGGAAGGTTTGTACCTGCCGGTGGATGATCTGCGGGTGAACCAGAGGCGTGCGATTGAAGGGGACGGATTGATTCAGGCCGCCTTTGAGGATGGGGTGCCATGGCTAATGGTAAAAACAGTTGGCAGAGGGCAGGTTGTTTTCTGTGGAACCCAACCCAGTGACCAGTGGAGCAGTCTTACGGAGGGATTGGTGCTGGTACCCATGTTGCAACGTTTATTGTCCCAGGGCGAAGCCATGTTGTCCGGACGGTTTGTTCAGGGACACATGCTGATTGCGGGTGATGATCGGGCAAACGAAGGGGAACGTTGGGTCTCAGAAGAAGTTGGGGAAGGTTCAGTCAAGGATTTTAATTCGCAGGCTGGGGTATACCGAATGGGGCAACGGATCGTTGCGGTAAACCGACCCGAAAGGGAGGATTTGTCTTCCAGCCTGGAAGCAGATGGTGTTCGAGGGTTGTTTGGGGAGGTTCCGGTGGCATTGACTCAGGAAAGGGCACAGGATGGCGCATCTGATGATCCAAAAGAAATATGGCAGTGGTTTTTGGTGGCAATGGCAATGGCTCTATTAATAGAGGGGATTTTGATTCTCCCCAGGGGAGCAGATGAACGGGTGGAAATTCAAACCACCACGAGCGGGAAAGTTGCAGCCAAAGGAGGTGTGTAATGATCGGCGAAGGCTGGGAATTTCAACCACTGCAAACACCATTTTGGTTGCTTTTGTTTACGGTCATTGTCTGGGTGGCAACCGGTTGGGTTAGTTACAGCAACTGGGAGCGTCGGAGAGGTAAGGGGGTCGCTGCTTTGGAACTGTTACGTTTTATTGTGATGGGGATGATTCTCTTCACGATATGTAAGCCGGAATTTTTGAGGACTACGCAGATTGAAGAGCAGCCGGAGGTGGTGATTCTTACTGACGTTACCCGCAGTATGGAAACGCGGGATGTAATTATGGGTGCCCGAGATGTGGTAAAAAGAGAAGGGTGGATTAAGAGTCATATCAAAACCAATTTTTGGGAATCTCTGGAGAATCAGGCAAAGGTGTCAGTACAGGATTTCGGCATGTCTTTGACCAATGCGGAGATGTCCATCGCCGACGGCACTGATATATATGATGCTTTGGATTCCCAGCGGGCCAAACGTAAAAACCTGAAAGCGGTACTGATGATCAGTGATGGAGACTGGAATTACGGTGATCCTCCACAGCAGGCGGCGATGAAGCTGGGGGCGGAGAAGATTCCTGTTTTTACACTCACCGTTGGTAGTGAGCAGGCGCAGAAGGACTTGGTAATGGAGTCGGTAAACCCACCCAAGTTTGGGCTCCTTGGAGAGCAGATTTCCATTCCCTTCAAGGTGCGCAGTTTTATTCCTGAGCCTATTCGCACGCAGGTTAAGCTTACCAGTCGGCGCGGGACAGCGGTTTCAATTGCCAAGCCGATTACCATTCCGGCTTACGGACAGGTGAGTGATTCGATTGTTTGGGCTCCTGCTGAACTCGGTGATTACACCCTAACTCTGGAACTGCCGATATGGGCCCGCGGCAAAGAGAAAGAGCTCATTGAAGATAATAATGCGCAAACTTTTCACCTGTCGGTGCGAACTGAAAAACTGAATGTGTTGGTCATTGAATCCTATCCCCGCTGGGAGTACCGGTATTTGCGTAATGCGCTGACACGTGATCCTGGGGTCGATGTCAGTGTTCTACTTTTGCATCCGGAACTGGGGCCGGGTGCAGGTTTGAATTACATACAGAAATTTCCCGAGACAAGGGAGCAGTTGGCAAAATTTGATGTCGTCTTTTTGGGAGACGTGGGGATCGGAGAAAAGGAACTAACGCGCGAGCAATGTGACTTGTTGCGCGGCCTTGTTGATCAACAAGGCAGTGGCTTGGTTTTTATGCCGGGTTACCGCGGACGTCAGTTGTCTTTTTTGGACCATCCACTAGGGGAGTTAATTCCGGTGACCTATGCCAAAGATAAACCTGAGGGATTGTGGATGCCCAGTGAAGCGAGTTTTAAACTGAGCAGTCGTGGCAAAGGGCACTTCTTGACGATGCTTGCATCTGATGAGGGTTTGAATGAGGTGATCTGGAAAAATTTACCGGGATTTTTTTGGTGTGCGGGGGTTGAGCGTGCTCGTCCCGGATCTCAAGTGTTGGCGACTCATTCCAGTATGCGGACTTCATCTGGTTACCTGCCGGTGTTGGCAATCAGGCCCTGGGGCAGTGGTGAGGTTCTTTTTATGGGGACCGACGCAGCGTGGCGTTGGCGACGAGGGGTGGAAGATACCTATCACTACCGTTTTTGGGGCCAGGTAGTCCGTTGGATGGCCCACAAAAGAAAGATGGCTCAAGGTCAGGGTATGCGCCTTTCCTTTAGTCCGGAAAACCCAAAGGTGGGCGATGAGGTTTATTTGCAGGCGACGATGTTGGATTTATCGGGAGGTGATTTGAATAATGCCTTGAGGGCGGAATTAAAGGAACCGGGTGGGAAGACTCGTGATCTGGAATTCACCGCGATGGAAGGAGGCTGGGGGGTTTTTCAAGCACGCGTACAGGTGGGGGTTGGAGGGGCCCATGCTATGACAATTTATAACCCCAGCGGCCAACAGAAACTTGAAACTGAAATCAATGTACAGAAAGTTACCCTAGAACAATTGGGGCAACCGGCAAATTTGCAGGTAATGCGTGAAATTGCCGAGAGGAGTGGAGGGGAGACTGGAGGTCCGGCTGATTTGAATAAGTTGATCAATGCAATATCATTAGTTGCCGAAAATGAGGAAATACAGGAGCGTTTCCGTCTATGGAGTAATGCTTGGTGGGGAGGGGCAATCGTCTTCCTTCTTGCAGTTTATTGGGTGTCGCGTAAGATACTTGGACTGATTTAAGGAAATCAAGGGATATGGCTAAGACTGAGGGCTTTCAGATTGATATACCGGATAATCTCCGGCGTAAGCTTGCGTCTTTAGAGCGTAAACTTTTTATTGTCGACACGGCTATTGCCCTTAGTGGGATAGTGGTGGGTCTGGTGGTTAGCTGGATCTTGCTCTACCTCTCAGACCGTTTTTGGGCGACGCCGGTTCATTATCGTCTTGCTTTCACTCTGGCTGGCATCGGGGTTGCCGCGCTTTTTGTCTGGCCGTGGATACGGCACTGGCTGCTGAAACGCCGGGATAAGCGCGTATTGGCGGCGATTGTTCAACAGAAACATCGCAAACTGGGCGACCGGCTTGTTAGTGCCGTTGAGTTGAGCGATCAAGAGCAACGACCCGAAAATGTTTCTGAAGTGCTCTGTCGCGCGGCTATTGAGCAAATCGACCGCGAGGCTGAGAGTTACTCTTTTAATGAGGCAGTGGCGACTCGCAAGCCTTTGGTTCGTTCCCTGCTGGCTATTCTGATTTTGTGCCTATTGGTCTTAACGATTGATTACACTCCTGATGCGAGTGCCAACGCGCTTAAACGATGGGCGCCGTTTTCTTCTGAAGAGCGCTACACTTTTATTGAAGGTGGGGGGGTTCAGGTAGATGGGCGCAGTGCCATAGAGGGGGTGTTTTATGTTCCTCGAGGCGAAGAGTTTGTTCTGAAATCAAAATATTCCTTTACTGACGCCGACACTGGAAGACCTTTCTGGAATGTGCTGGAAAAAAAGTGGGCCGAAGCAAGTAGTTCAGCTGGGCGGGCAGATGATTTTCTCCGTGCCAACTTGAATGTTCGAACTGACCTGGAAAACACATTCCAAACGGTTGTGCCGAACCCTTCCCAAGCGGTGCTTGATGTGGGTCAGTCAATAAAGACAACCAAGATGGACGGGAACAATGTTCAATACAATCTCCCGGGCCGAACCAAGAAGTTGGAGCTATCGCTGAGAATGGGTGATGTCAGGCGTGATATTGCAATAAGACCAGTAGCACGTCCTGCGTTGGATCAGGCTGCTGCAATTATTGAGTACCCTTCCTATCTCAAGTATAAAAAATCCACGAAGGAAGTGCACGGAACAGTTTTTTCCTATCTGGAGGGAAGTCGTGTTGTGTTCAAGGGAACGACCACCCGCAACCTAAACCTAGCGCAACTAAAGCCCGTTCAATCAATCGGTGGCGAGATTAAGCCTCAGGATCTAACGGTTGAGAGGGAGAGTTTCACAAGTGAATCCTTGGATCTGGACGATTTTCGCGAACTGGAATTCGTGTGGCAGGACAATCTGGGAATAGACGGGGCACGGACATGGAACTTGACACTGGAGCGCCAACCGGACAACCCGCCTCACGGAGTTGATTGCCCGGGGCAGGCGAACGTGGTTGCCATACTGCTACATGAGGTGTTGGATATTAGGATGGTGGCCGAAGATGACTTTGGGTTGCGTCAGTTGTCTGCAGAGTGGGAAGCCTATAAGCGGGGTGGTACAAACATGGTTAATCGAGGGGAGTCTGTACTCAGGGATTTTGAACCGAGAAATCTCTCTGGGGAATCGATTTACCTGTTTGACCCGCGTAAGTTAAATCTCGAGGAAGGCACGGTGGTTAATCTTTATGCAGTGGCAAGGGACTATTACCGAACAGATCGAAAGAGTCGTTCGATGCCCTTTCAGATTCATATTTTAAGCCCTGAGGAGCATGCGCAAATCATTCAGCAAAATTTTGAAAGTAAAATGGCTGAGTTGGATGAACTGGTGCGGCGACAGGAAAACCTTCTGGAAGCAACCCGTGAGACTTTGGATCAGGATGCCGAGCAGATGAAGAGTGATCAAACTGACAAACAGATCGGCAGGCAGGAGCAGGAGCAGGAAAATATCGCCGAAAAGACAAAGGAGCTTTCGGAGGATATTAAAGAGCTCACCGAGGAGGCCCTGAAAAACAAGGAAATGGATCCGCAGGATTTGGCAAAGATGGCCAAGGCCCAGCAGGAGATGAAGAATTTGGCTAATGAACAGATGCAACAGGCTCAAGAGGCTTTGCAGCAGGCCCAGCAGGATCAACAGGAGCGCGATGAGAATCTCGAAAATGCGGAGGAAAAAGAAGAGGAAGCCCTCGATAAGATGAAGGAGATACAGGAAGAGGCAGGGCAAAACATGCAGGATATGTATGCCAACACTTTGGTGATGCGTTTACGCAAGATCGCTGAGTTTGAAGAAAGTGTGGCCAAGGAGTTTACCGAAAATCTGGTAAAGCTCATCGGTCGGTTGGCCGACCAGTTGCCCGAAAAACTCAGGATGCAGGTAAATGATGCCTTCGCCAATCAGTCAATTAACAGCCTGAAAGCGGCGGAATTGCAGGCTGAGATAGCGCGGTTTTATGATGCGACACAGAGCGAGAAGTTTGGTGAGGTTGCAAAGTTGATGGCTGAGGCTCGTCCATCTGAAAGTATGGACGCGCATGCTGATTTAATCCGGCGCAATCAAACAGGAAAGGTAATTGAGGGTGCGCAAAAACTTTCTGAACAATTCACCAAATGGGCTGATCTGTTGGACCCCAAGAATGAGGGTGGCGGGGGAGAAGGTGAAGGCAGCGGTGAGCCAAATGAGGATTTAATTGAGCGAATGAGGGAACTACTGCGATTACGTCAGGCAGAGATGGATTTGAGGGAGCAAACACAGAAACTGGAGGCTGAACATGCTACACGCAGAAAGGAGCAACTCGAAGAGGATACGTTTGATCTTCGTTTCCGTCAGTTAACATTAATGGGAGACTTACAGTTGGAAATGGATAAGCGGGGTGAAGGTGAGTTTTTGGGGGCCGCACGATATCGGATGCGCGACGCGGAGGACGAACTTAATTTATCCGGTGATCCGGAGGGCCTCATGGAGGCATATATGTGGGCTGAAGTGGCCCGGTTGCAGGTGAAGAGTGACGCTAAAAAGTTAGCGGGTATTGAAGCTATCTTAAAGGAGCTTAGTACCCATTTGAATGAGAAGCAGAAGACGAATGCACAAAGTCGTGCAAAAAAAATTCTAGATAAGAAGTGAACAGCCAGAGAAGGGGTTTTAATATGAAAAAAATAATCACAGCCATGATGGTTCTGCTCGGCCTAAATCTGTATGCCGGAGAAGGGTGGCTAACTAATATCCAAAAGGCTTACGGGCAGGCCAAAGCCGAAAAGAAGGTGGTCCTGTTGGAGTTCACCGGTTCAGACTGGTGTCCCCCTTGCAAGGCTTTGAAGAAAAATGTGTTTAATACAGATAAGTTCAAGGCGTACGCCAAGGCGAACCTGGTGCTCGTGGAGCTCGATTTTCCCCGTGATAAAAGCAAAATCACTGAGGAACAGTCTGCTTACAATCGTGTTCAAGCCAAAAAATTCGGCGTCAGTGGATATCCTACGGTGATTCTGCTTGATGTGAACGGTAAGGAGTTGATGAAAAAAGTCGGTTTTGGCAGAGGAGTGACTGTTGAGAGCTATATCAAGTCAATTAGTAATGCTGCAAATAAGGCTGGTCTTGTAATCAAGAATGATCCGAGTGAAACCACTCTTGATGAAAAGACAAGGCTCCTGAAGGCGGCTCAGAAAAAGCATTCCATTGGTGAAGAGGCTGAAGCAATTGATTTGGGTAGAGAAGCAGCCAAACTGGGCTCGGTTGAGGCCCGGACACTCGTTGCAAAATGGATGCTGGAACGCAATGCTCCCAAAGAGGATATCAAAGCTGCTAAATCCCTTGAGGAAGCCCAAAAGTCAGAGACCGATGCAATCCACATGATTGAACAGGAGATTGCCTCACTCTTGTCGCAGTGTCAGGCGAGCCAGGCATCGGGTGAAATGACTCCAGAGCAAATGCAGATGATGATGATGATGCTGCAGATGATGGACGCGATGGGGATGAAGCCGGGCCAAACACCAGGGCAGCAGCCGGGTATGAATAATGCAGGAGGGACCACGAACAAAAAAAATGAGGTTACACCCGGGAACGTTGCAGGCGGGGGTCTCGATTCTGATAAAAGGGTGCAAAAACTAGCCGGTCGTAATTCACAGTTGCCCAAAGAGTTTCAGGGGCAATTGAAAGGGTTCTTCAAAGGGGTGGATCAATTAAGGAAAAAGAAATAATGGCGCGGTTGTCTGTCATTCTATTTGTTCTTTACGGCGAGGGCTTGCTTGATGTGTTCGCTCAGGGAATATTCGAAGGTCCTACCCAATTTATTCCCGTGGAGGTGGACAGGATGTACGTCAAGGGGATTAATTTCCTCAGGGATCACCAGGCCAAGGACGGGACTTTTACGTCTCCAGGTCGATCCGATAGTTATGGTAAACAGCCCGGGGTAGTGGGCTTGGCGGTGGTTGCGATGTTGGCGCACGGCGATGATCCGAATCGTGGCCCCTATGCTTTGGCAATCCGTAGAGGTCTGGATTTCATTGTTAAAAGTCAGAATAAATCGACCGGTTACATCGGTTCGTCGATGTATAACCATGGCTTTGCCACACTGGCTTTGGCAGAGGCCTACGGGCAGGTTCATGATCAACGTTTGGGGGCTGCATTAAAGAAGGCGACTGAATTAATTTTAAACGCCCAGAAACGAAGTCAAAGAGGTGGGTGGCGCTATTCTCCTGAGAGTTCAGATGCAGACACTACCGTCTCAGGCGCACAGTTCGTTGCCTTGATGGCTGCACGTAATGCGGGATTAGGTGTGCCGCAGGAGTCTTTAGATAAAGCATTACGGTATTTCATCAGTTGCCAATCACCTGACGGTGGGATTGGATACACCAGTGCGGGAAGTTCCAATGGTCCGCGTACGGCAATAGCTGGGCTCTGTTTTGCTTTGGCGAAGAAGAAAGAGAGCCAGCGTTTTAAGGCAGCTATGGATTATTTGGTGCAGCAAGGTTCCGGTGGGGGTTATGACCACTACTATCATTATTTTCTCTATTACGCTGCTCAGACCTATTTTCATGCATCCCCAAAATTATGGGCTGAATGGAATGCGGATAATATCAAAAGGTTGCAATCCACGCAGCAGGAGGACGGGCGCTGGGATAGCAATTTCGGGGGAAGTTTTGCAACGGCTGCATCACTCTTATCACTTGCCTTAAATTACCGTTATCTTCCGATTTATGAACGTTAACTTCATGGCTTTGATGGTCTGGCTATTCATCGCCTTGCCTTCCTGGGCACAGGTTAAGGAAGGTGATGATTTTCTGAAAGGGTTGGTGCCGGTTAAGTCAAAGGGGGTGTCGACAACCAGTCAACCGGTTCAGGCAACCAAAAAGAAGAAAGATAATCGCCCTGATCGTTTGAAGTTGTTGAATGGCGATTCTTTCACGGGGAGGTTTCAAGGAGTTAATGGCGGACACATTCTTTGGCTTCATCCATCCTTTGCTGAACCGGCTCGGGTGATTGCCAAGGATGTTTCATCTGTTCGTTTGGAGCAACGTGAAATTTCCTCTGACAAGACCCAGGATTGTTCTGTTAGTCTGGTGAGCGGTGGGAAGTTGAATGGTGTGCTGGTTGGTTTGAATGAAGAAGCACTGACTCTGGACACTTGGTACGGGGGGAAGCTGAAAATCGCCAGGGAGTTTGTTCGGACGATAGAACCAGGGATAAAGCCCGAACGGCTTGTCTATCAGGGGCCTGAAGACGGTCCGGATGGCTGGATGACGGGCAATCGCAACACCGGACAGGTGTTGAAGCAGATGTTAAGGAAAAATGCTAAGGTTGAGGCCGGGGCAGTGGGGGCTGATAAACAGCGTGCATTGGCAATTATTAGACGGGCTAAAGTACCAGGGAAAGTTGTTGGCGGAGTGGCTGGTCAGCAGGGTGCCTGGAGGTATGTAAGCAATGGTTTTGTTTGCGCGAGTAGCGGCCCAATTTTAGGTCGCAGGGACTTGGAGTTGCCGAGTCATTGTTCGCTCACTTTTGATCTTCAATGGACCGGATATTTCAATCTTGGTGTAAACATATTTGCTGATCAAATCAACAACGAGTACTCAGGTAACAGTTACAGTTTGAGGGTGGATCAAAATAATATATACCTGTATCGGATACAAAACGGAAGCACTTCTAATTTGGGCAACGTGCGCTCCCAATTAACTGGAAGGAAGCGCTGTCACCTGAGCTTGCTGATAGACAAGGAGGCCAAGACGCTTTCGGTTTTAATCGACGGACAATTAATCCGTAAATGGGAGGATACCAGGCCTTTTGCCGGCAAGGGAAATGGGTTGCTTTTCACCTCGAGAAATAATAGTGCGATGCGGTTGAGTCGGATAAGGATAACCGAATGGAACGGTAGTTTGCCTGAGAGTGATGCGTCCAAGTCTGGTAACGGCAAGGAGGACTTTGTGGTTTTTTCCAACAAAGACAGTATATCGGGAAAGGCAAAGCGAATTGAGGCGGGTAAATTAATTTTTACTACAAATTTTGGAGATGTTCCGTTGCCGGTATCAAATATGAGTTCGCTTACTTTCAGTAATCCCGTTAAGCGCTTAACCCCGAAAGGGAGTGACGTAAAAATGTTAATGCAGAAAAACGGAATAGTGAATGTTGAGCTGTTGTCCTGGGATGTGGACAAGGTCAGAATCAAAAGCCCTTATTTTGGGGAGGCAGTGTTTGACTCCTCGGTATTTGAGAAACTCGACTTTAACCTGAATCAACCCCGTCAAAATGATGAGGAAGGATTGTTTGGTCCATGAAAAACTATTCTCTACTAAGTTCGTTCCTTCACGGAACTTTCATTTTGTTGTTCTCGGTTAGTGCCGAGATCGTAATCAAAGGGCGCCCTTCTACAGTCTCAACCAACCGGATTGGTATTATTGTTCCTGGTCCCGGAGGAGGAATTACACATGAGCAGCAGCCACAAATTATTGAGTTGTTGGATGGGGATGCGCTAAAGGGGACCTTCGTCGGGTTTGATGTTGAAACGGGGGTTAAATGGCGCCATTCGGCGGTGAAAACGGACATTGATTTTATGACTGACAGTTTGTCAAAAATTCAGCTGTTTCCACGACTGCAAACATTGGAGCCAGACCAGAGCACCCAAATTGATCTGGTTACCGGTGAGGTTTTATCTGGTGAGTTGTTGGAGTTAAACGACAGGCATTTGATCCTTAATGCTTGGTACAGTCGTAATAGCCTCCGGATTCCCCGAGAGAAGATTTTGTCTATTCGACCTGAGTCTGAAGAACTTGGATTAATCTATGAGGGCCCAACCGGGATGGATGGCTGGAAAACCAGAGGGACTACGGTAGGTAAAGCGCAAGATAAGGCTCTTCGGCCTCAGGCAATCTTTGGAGGAAGGGTTCCTTTCCCAATTCCCAATAGAAATATTAGGGTGCCGGCACCTGCAGGGACTTCAGGGTGGAAATATGCCGATAAATCCTTTTCCGCCACCCGATCCGGATCCTTGGTTGGTCGTGAATTGGAGTTGGGCGATAGTGTTAATGTGGAGTTCGATATGGCGTGGCAGGGGAGTTTTAACCTGGGGATAAGCCTGTATGCCGATCAGCTTGATGCCTATAGCGGCAGTTCCTATATGGTAGGGATAGGCTCCAATAGTTGTTATCTCACACGCATGGCCAAAAGTGTGCAAAATAATCTTGGACAGCAGACCTATCAGGAATTGCGCGGCAAGACAAAGGCCAGGATTTCCATTCGGGCCAACAAGGCTGATAGCAGTATGGCTCTCATCATCAATGACCGGGTGATTAAACAGTGGGAGGATAATTCAGGGTTTGCGGGTAAGGGCAAGAAACTGATGTTTGTTTTGCTGCAGGATGCTTCAGTCAAGATCAGTAATATTCGTGTGACTAAGTGGGATGGAAAAATGCCGGCGGTCAATTCTGGTGAAAACAAGGAAGGCAAGGATGTCTTGACGACCAGTAATTCAACTAATCTTTCGGGAGAGCTTCTCGGAGTTCGGGATGGAAAGGCAATATTCAAGGCGGGGTTTTCTCCAACACCCCTGGAGATTACCATGGATACCATCACCAAGATTCAACTGGCAGACGCAAAGCCAGAAAAGCCCAAATTGGGATTGGGGGATGTAAGAGTGACCTTTGTTAACGGTGGTCAGTTTACTTTTCTCCTCGAGAAATGGGGCGCTGATCGGGTCAGCGGTATGAGTGGCGTCTTGGGTCGCGTGGATTTCCAGCCGGGTGCATTTTCGGTATTGGAGTTTAATCTTACCAAGAAACAGAGTGACCTTGGTGACGATCCATTTGAAGATTTTGAGTAAACGGGGGTGAGTGAACAACTTCGCGAACAACTCATTATAAGTGCTTCTTGAGGGTTCTTCTTTTGATTGGCTAATTGGATTCTTCAAAAGGACATGCATGACTGTTAACAGCAACGAAAACACCACAATCTCGACCCCTCGCCGGACCGCAGCTCGGCTTGCGAGTGATGAACTCACCGTTTTGGATAAGCTCGGAGAAGATGTGGTTACCATAAATCTCGATATCACACTTAAGCCTGTCACCTGGATTGCCCTCCAGAAGTATGCTTTAAAGCACGACTGCACTCTTTCAGAATCATTGGAGAATGGGCTAGAGGAGTCCGAACAGGTTGCCTCGGCGATCAATATTAAACAATCTGACCGCTAGTCGTTGTTGGTTTGCGTTTAGCCGGTGTGGTGGAATTGGTAGACACAGGGGACTTAAAATACCTCGTTGATTCTATCTTTTCCCATGAAACTGAGCGTTCTGAACTGGCTGGCAGCCAATTAAGTGCCAATCCCTGATCCTTCTGAGACAATGCTTGTGGGGGCATGAGCAGAGTTGTTGTAATCGAAAAAGACTTAAAGGGCGTTGGGGGCTACTATAAAAATACTTTCAATTTACAGTATGCAGTTGTGAATAGGCGCATTAGCTTACATATGCGTGGACGACTCAGAGGCAGAAGTGCGAGGGTACTTAGCACGCGGAGCTGATGCTTCGGATGTACTACGGTGGGGGTTGCAGTATTATAGCCCTGAGGTGGTGAAACTATTGCTCGAGGCGGGAGCGAATCCGAATTGTTTTGATCCCGAGTCACCCGAATTTACACCGCTCTACATTGCAGTTTCCAATAATTCGGGTCCTGAGATGATAAAGCTGTTGCTTGAGGCGGGAGCCGATCCCAATCATGATGGTGGATTTGGTGCTCCACTCTTCGTGGCAGTTTCTGATGGATTGAGTCCTGAGGTGATAAAGCTGTTGCTTGAGGCGGGAGCCGATCCCAATCAAGATGGTCGACTTGGTACTCCACTCTTCGTGGCAGTTCTTGGTGAATTGGGTCCAGAGG
>JASLKQ010000067.1 GCA_030747505.1 Verrucomicrobiota bacterium
CGGTAGAACCCGCTCCCGTGAAGGCGAAAACGAGCGTGGCTGAAAAGTTAACCAAGGTTCTCGATCACCTTGAAAAAATCATACTTGTGATAGTGCTCGTGGCCGTGGCGGCGATATCAGTAATGAAGTTTCTTTCAGTTAAAAAAGATTCTGAAGAGCTGGCTAAAGTGGATTTTGAAATTCGGTTGGCCGGGAAAATATTGGCGAATGAAGGTCCTACAAATTTAGTGGAATTACTGAAACGATCAAAGGAAAAACCTGATGCGATTAGCTTGAAGGGAACGAACCACCTGGTCTTCAACCCGAGAAAGTGGAAGGAGATAACGCTGCTCGATACAAGGGAGAAAATCATTGTCATCGATTCTCCGTCAGAACCGTTGGGGGTATCGGCACTAAAGGTTGAAGCGATCAGATCCCTGTCAACCCGGATTACTCCGAAAGCTTTTGTGGGGAGTGCTAATACGATCCGGTATGAGTTTGCATTAAACGACTCAGAGTTCCCGGAGAGAGACCTTTGGCAAAGACCGCCGCTGAATACATTTTTTCAAACGACCAACTTTCCTCCCGAATTTACTTCCGTAATAAAGAGAGGCTGGCTGCCAAACCCTAAAAAGGAACCCCAGCCGATCCACGGGTTTACTTCGAGGCAGGCGACATATTATTTACGGCAGCACCCGGAGTGGGAAATAAAGGTTGGATTCAAAGCGGCTTCCCCCGCGGGGGCGGCGGATATCAACCAGGCATTGGCAAGGCAAGATCGCATGGTTCCAAATGTCATATTTGATCTGGATATTGTTTTTGGGAAGGTCGGGGGTGGGTATGTCACCAATTCAGTTAGGCAGGTTTCTGGAGCTGAAATAAAAGAAGTACGCGGTTATGAGGCCGATTTCTCCTATAAAACCAAGTATACTTCTCAGCCGATCCAGTTAAGAAGATTTCGCGAAGGGCGACGGTTTGTGATTGATGGTGAAGTCTTTCGTATCATTAGTATTTTGGAAGACAAAGTGATGTTGATATCTGATTTACAATTTGGAGGGAATGGAAAGATGTATGACAAGAAAATGCCATAGGCAGTTACTAATTCGATGGTCGCGCGCGACTAATCCCCAAAACAGCCTCTTTCACTGCGTTTTTGAGCAGTTTCAAGTGGGTTTGGCTCTTTAAGGGTTCGGTTTAAACCAAGATCATCCTTGAACGGAGTCATTTTTGACGTAACTCTCCCGCTTTCACCGCTAGTGTCTGGCACAATTAAAGTCGCAGTATTGGGTGTGGGCGCTCTCGGGCAACATCATGCCCGTATCTATTCTGAGCTTCAAAAAGGCGGTAAGGTTGAGTTTGTCGGCCTTTACGACGCCAACTCCGAGCGGGCCAAGGAGATTGCCAAGGAACACGATACCCCCGTCCTTTCCTCGCCCGAGGCGGTGCTGAGTTCAGCTCAGGCCCTGAGTATTGTCACACCCACCACCACACACTTTAGTTTGGCTACTCAGGCGCTCGAAGCCGGCCTTCATGTGTTGGTAGAAAAGCCCATGACTGAAGAAGCTGCTCAGGCCTCAAAACTCGTGCAGCTGGCTCAAGATAAGAATTGCGTGCTGCAAGTGGGGCATGTGGAACGGTTTAACCCTGTATTTGATTATCTGCAGTCAGTCGCCACCAATCCGCGCTTCATTGAAACCCACCGGCTTTCCCCCTATCCACAGCGTAGCATGGATATTGGCGTGGTGCTCGATCTCATGATTCATGACCTGGATATTGTGATGGCTTTTGTGAATTCGCCCATTAAGGAGGTTGATGGGGTGGGGGTGCCCGTTCTCAGTGAATCTGAGGATATCGCCAATGCCCGTATTAAGTTTGAAAATGGGTGTGTGGCTAACCTCACAGCAAGTCGCGTGAGTCCTGAAAGGATGCGCAAGATCCGCGTTTTCAGCGGGGGTGAAAACACGAGCTATGTTTCATTGGATTACCAGAAGCAGGAGGGCTACATCTACCGTATTGCCGCAAAGGATGCTGAGAAATCCAGTCTCTGGAAGAAATTATTGCATGCAAAGGATACGGCCATTGTCAGCGAGTTTGCCGGCAAGAAAGTGGTGCGCGAACCGGTGCCCATCGAGAAGGACGAACCCTTGAAGCTGGAGTTGCAGCATTTTATCCAGTGCGTGGCCCAAAAACAAACGCCGAAGGTGAGCGGCCAGGCTGGTCGCGAGGCGCTGGAGGTGGCACTGGAAATCACGCGGCAGATTCAGCAGCTTGAAACTTCATGAGTAAAATCATGTTCATGGTGGGTGAAACCAGCGGCGACACGCTGGCTGTTGAGCTTTTGGATGCCCTGCGCGCAGAAGGGCAGGAGGTGGAGGCTTTTGGTGCGGGTGGTCCCAAAATGAAAAAGGCAGGAATAGATCTTAAAATCGACCTTTCTGAGCATGCAGTGATTGGGATCTGGGAAGCCGTTCGCAATTACAGAAAGTTTAAAGGATTCTTTGATCAGCTTCTGGGCTTGGCGCTCAAGAAAAAGCCTGAGGCTATTATTTGCATTGATAATCCCGGTTTTAACCTGCGGTTTGTAAAGGCCATCGGCAAGGCCACTGCCGGTACTGATTGGAATCCTAAAATCATCTATTACATCAGTCCGCAATTGTGGGCCTGGCATTCTTCGCGTGTGCGGCAAATTTCAGAGGATGTCGATCTCTTGCTCAGCATTTTTCCCTTTGAAAAGGAATGGTACGCCAAGCGTGCCCCGGGTTTTCCGGTGGAGTTTGTCGGGCACCCGTTGTGCGATCGGTACCCGGATTTGGAATTTCGTGATCCCAAATCCATCCATGAACCGAGGCGATTGCTGCTTTTGCCCGGAAGCCGTACCAAGGAACTGAGCCGGCATCTTCCCGTAATGGTGCAGGCAGCGAAATCGATTAAGGCAGAGCCCCTGATTGTGCTGCCCAATGAATCTATGGCGGCTCAGGCACGTTTACTAATCCCTGAAGTGGCTGATTGGGATATACAGATTGGTCATCTGGAAGGAGCGGCGGGCAGGGCTGATGTTGCCATTGCTTCTTCAGGTACTGTGACTCTGGAGTGTGCCTGGTTTCGTGTGCCCACAGTCGTGCTCTACAGGACCTCGTGGATCACCTATTTGCTGGGGAAACTGTTCATAAAGGTTAAACATATTGCCATGCCTAATGTGTTGGCCGAGCGGGAGGTTTTTCCTGAATTAATCCAATCGGCTGCGTCCCCGGGGAATTTGGCCCGCGAGGTAAACCGTTTTCTGGATGATTCGTCCAGGCGTGTTGAGTTGCGTGAAGAACTGGATGTCATTGCCGATTCACTGGGAGGCAAAGGGGCGGCTCTTCGGGCCGCACGGTGCGTGATTCGTATATTGAAGAACTAGCTTCAGGTTGACAGGTTCAATGAGGGGCGTCTGAATCAGTTGATGCGGCCAATATATTGGTTCTTTTTGTTCGCCCTGTACGGCTTGGTTGATGCCCAGGATTCAGGCCGGGTGTTATGGAAGGGATCCAAGGTTGTCGGGTCACCGGATCCTCCCCTGCCTTATATTACCAGGCCGCTTTGGGCTGATTTATCCGTGAAGAAACCGCTGGAATTGAAACGGGTTCCCGGGGCTGAGGATTTGCTGGCTTATGTGGATCATCATGAATCCAAGGAATCAATATCCTCATTATGGGTTTTCAAGGACACGC
The DNA here is from genome assembly GCA_030747505.1 of Verrucomicrobiota bacterium. Classification (GTDB taxonomy): domain Bacteria; phylum Verrucomicrobiota; class Verrucomicrobiia; order Limisphaerales; family UBA1100; genus UBA1100. The sequence continues at coordinate 3,693 of JASLKQ010000067.1, forward strand.
CGGGCACCAAAACCAAAATTGAGTCGCTTACCTTGGAAAATGATCTGGTTTATGGTTTCTGTTTTCACCCTCAATTCGAGAAAAATGGATTCATCTTCCTGCACACCAGTGGTCCGCGAAGAGGGGAAGGCTCAAAGTCCAAGCGGTGCCGGGTTACCCGTTGGACAATGGATCGAAAGACATATCGGGTTAATTCTGATTCAGCGAAGGTTTTCTTGGAATGGGAATCCAATGGTCATGACGGCGGGGGGGTTGCTTTTGGTAAAGACCGAATGCTTTACATTACCACGGGGGATGGGACCAGTGATTCGGATGTTAAGCTGACCGGTCAACGGATTGATCTGCTCCTCGCAAAGTTGCTGCGGGTTAATGTGGATGAACCCGGACAGGAAAAACCTTACTCGATCCCCCCGGATAATCCATTCGTGGACTTTCCGGGTGCGGCACCAGAGACATGGGCATTGGGCTTCCGTAACCCCTGGAGGTTAACCTGTGATGAAAAGACAGGTCATATTTGGGTCGGCGAAAACGGACAGGATATGTGGGAGTCAGTGAAGCTTGCAGTGCGCGGAGCCAATTATGGGTGGAGTAAATATGAAGGGAGCCACCCATTCTATCTGGAACGTAAACTGGGCCCCGGCAAGCTCACCAAGCCGACGTTCGAACACCATCACCGCGAGGCCCGTTCGCTGACAGGCGGGGTGGTTTATTATGGCGGTCGGTTACCTGAATTAAACGGGGCTTACGTCTATGGTGATTATTCAACCGGAAAAATATGGGCCGGCAAACATAACGGGAAGAAGGTCATCTGGCATAGGGAGATTGCCGACACCGATTTTGGTATTACCGGGTTTGCCGTCGATGCACATGAGAATCTAGTTGTGATAGATGAACGAAGTGGGTTTTACCAGTTGGTCCCCAATTCGGCACAAAATCAACCAGGTAAGTTTCCTATGCGCCTTAGTGAGACCGGGTTGTTCAGGAATCTTTCGGATCATGAGCCGGCCCCCGGTGTAATCCCATATGAGGTTAACGTGGCTCATTGGGCTGACGGGGCAAAGAGCGAACGCCTTGTGGCGGTACCAGGGACCGAAAAAATGCGCTTCGGTGCTAATCGCGGATGGCAGGCACCTGAAAGAAGTGTCCTGGTCCAAACCTTGTCGGTTGGACGGAGACGAATTGAAACACGCTTGCTGACCAAGCAGCAGGGTGAATGGTTGGGCTACAGTTACCGGTGGGATAATGACCAGACCGATGCAGTATTGGTTGGGGCCAGTGGGGCACGTTTACAATTGGAAGGCAACCGTAGCTGGAATATACCCAGTCGGGCCGAGTGCATGATGTGTCATGCCCGCGCGGCGAAATATACCCTTGGGCTGAGCTCGTTGCAGATGAATAAGCCTGTGATACGTTCAGGTAAAAAGGTCAACCAGATAGCTTATCTGGTAAACTCGGGCCTGCTGGGAGGAGTAAAGGCGGAGAAATATGAAAAAGATTTGGGAGCGGGAGAGAAGCGTTTGGCTGACCCTTATGATTCGAGTTCAGTTTTGGAGGCCCGGGTTCGTTCCTATTGGCAGGTCAATTGCGCCCACTGTCATATCGAAGCTGGCGGCGGTAACGCCAAAATGAAACTCGATTGGGGACGTGCCCTGAAAGATACACTTACCGTTGGAGAGGATCCGGTTCATAGCCGGTTTGGGTTGGGCGAAGAAGCTCAGATCGTGTCGGTCGGTGATCCGGCTCATTCTGTCATGCTGCAGCGAATCATCCGTCCCGGGATCGGCCGTATGCCCCCGGTGGGTGGAGTGCTTCCTGATCCGCAATGGATCGAATTATTTGCCCAATGGGTTTCAGAATTGAAACCTGATAAACAATAGGTAGGATTTTGTCCGTGCGATGGGTGCTTATATTTCTCGGATTGATCTTGATGGATTTGGATGCTGCTCCCAAGCCGCGGCTTTCTACCGTCGAAGGGGTGCGTGAGCATTGGGCGTTTAAACCGATAGTTAATACCCCTCTTCCATCGGTTAATTCGGGCTGGGGGAACAACCAGGTCGACAAGTTCGTTCTCAGTCGGCTTCAAAAGAAAGGCTGGAAACCCTCTGAACGGGCCGATAAACGAACATTGATCAGGAGGGCAACCATGGATCTTACCGGACTGATGCCGACTTATCAGCAAGTGCAGCAGTTCGTAGCAGATGGATCACCTGATGCCTGGGCAAAGTTGATTGACCGATTGCTGGCCTCGCCGCATTACGGCGAACGCTGGGGGCGCCACTGGCTTGATGTGGCTCGTTTTGCTGATAATAAGGGATATGTGGGAGTGGGCGTGGATCGTCTTTATCCGTATTCCTACACTTACCGCGATTATGTCATACGTTCATTCAATGAAGATTTGCCTTATGACCGGTTTATCACTGAACAAATTGCAGCTGATGCACTTGAATTAGGCGCAGATAAAAGGGCACTGGCAGCCATGGGATTCCTGACTCTGGGCAGGCGGTTTTTGAACCGGGAAGATGACATTATTGATGATCGGATTGATGTGATTACCCGCGGACTCATGGGCTTCACCGTAACCTGTTCGCGTTGCCACGATCATCCCTATGACCCGATTCCTATTGCTGATTATTATTCGCTGCACGGGGTTTTTTTGAGCAGTGAAGAGCCCGAAAACATGCCCCTGCTGGGCAGTGATTCCCTGCCACCCCAGTATGGTGATTATTTAAAAGAGAAGACCAAGCAGGATGCGGCCATCAAAGAGCTGATTAGAACAACTTATCAAAAGGGTCAGGCCAAGTTGCGAAACCAGTCAGGTGTTTACATGCTGGCTGTTCATGAGGCAGATGTGAAGAAACTCGCTGGCGATTCGTTGGACAAGTGGTTGACTCAAAAAAAATTAAACGCCGTTGCCTTTGAGGGTTGGAGGAGGGCATTGGCTAAATGGAAGACAGAGAAACACCCCGTGTTCCTCGCCTGGAATCGATTTGAAGGGAAGGGGAACCCGTTGGTCGATCGAAAAGAAACGATGAAAGCCCAGGCTCAGGCCTACGGGAAGCTGTTTCAGCTAGCCGAGCGTAAATGGGTGGAGCAACAAAGGTTAAATTCTTCCGCTACATCATTAAATGACCCGCATTTAGAGGCCATAAGGCAGGTTCTTTATGGCAAAGATACGCCAGCCACGGTGCCTAATACCCTTGGAGAAGGGGATAGAAACAGTCTGATTTTTGGGATTCGCAACCGGTTAAAAACGATGAGGTCGAATATATCAAAGCTGGCGGCCAGTCACCCCGGGGCACCTCCTCGTGCCCATATTCTGAAAGATAAGTCTCGGCCAGTGGAACCTTATGTTTATCGGCGGGGCGTGAAAGGTAATCGTGGCCCCAGAGTGCCCCGTCAATTTCTAGAGCATCTTTCAGGTGATAGAAAACCTTTTACCAAAGGCAGTGGTCGCCTGGAGCTTGCCGAGGCCATTGTGGCTCCGGATAACCCGTTGACCTCGCGGGTTTTGGTAAATCGTGTCTGGGCACATCACTTTGGTAAAGGGTTGGTGACCACAACAAGCGATTTTGGTTTGCGCGCCCAGCCACCGTCGCATTCTGATTTGCTCGACTGGTTGTCCCTGCGCTTTGTGAAGGAGGGGTGGTCCATCAAAAAACTGCACCGGTGGATTATGCTTTCGGCCACCTACCAGCAGGCAAGCAACGATCGGCCTGAATGTATAGACGGTGACCCTGACAATCGGTTTTTATGGAAGATGAACCGGCAAAGGATTTCGTTTGAAGCATTGCGCGATACCATCCTGCAGGCGAGTGGTCAGTTGGATTTAGCCATGGGAGGGCGGCCTGTGAAAATTGATGTGCATCCCGCCCCGAGGCGTCGCACGCTTTACGGTTTTATTGACCGGCAGAACCTGCCTTCGGTTTTTCGAACCTTTGACTTTGCCAACCCTGATACTCATTGTCCGGAACGCTACGAGAACATTGTGCCTCAGCAGGCGTTATTCTTGATGAACAGCCCTTTTATTTCCGATCAATCCCAGAAAGCTGCGACGCTTGCTTCTAAAAGGGCATCAGAAGACCGGGCTCGTATAAAAGTTCTCTACCAGATCCTGTTTCAAAGAAACCCCGAGCCTCTTGAGATTGCCGATGCATTCAAATTCATTAACGAACCTGAGTTGAGTGCTCAGCAAATGAAATTTGCTCAATTGGCGCAGGTATTATTTCAGAGTAATGAATTCCGATTCACCGATTAGTCTTCCACCCTGTAAAGATGAGTTTTGGTGCGCAGGATCAGTGCGTTGCCGTGAACGGCGGGGCTCGCCATAAAACCCGATTCAAGATTGTTTTCCGCGAGTTTCTCGAATCCTTGGTCTGAAGCCTTGAAGACAGTACACTTTCCGCTTTCACTGAAGGCATAAATCCGTCCCTGGGCAGTAATAGGTGATGAGGAATAATTGCCGCCCAAGCGTTCGCTCCAAGCTTCCTTGCCGGTTTTTGCCTCGAGGCAGGTAACCAGTCCTCCCTGATCATCAATCAGGTACAGATGTGAATCCACATGCAGCAGTGAGGGTTTTTCAGGCACACTACTTCGTGCCAGGCGCCATTTTATGTTGGTCTGGGTGATGTCGTTTTTTCCGTTTGGGTCAACGGCGAGGAGTTCGCCTTTTCCGAATCCAGTTGGGAAGAAACAAAGTCCCTGCCCGTAAATTGGGCGCGTGCTTGCGCTATGTTGCTTGCGCTCGACTACACGCCATATTTCGTTCCCATTAACGGGATTATAGGCGTAGTGGGCCATGGCGCCAGAACTGAGCAGGGTCGGCTGACCTGCAAGATCAATGATATGGGGTGTGCTGAAGCCCTTGCGCAAGTCTCCGTCCCGCTTGGGCTTACCATTTGGGTCAAGGTCCATAAAGTCCACTGACCGGGAGGTTTTCCAGACGGTTTTGCCCGTCAATTTGTTAAGCGCAAAAACATATTGCGTGTCAGCTCCATCGTGGTTGTTGATCAATAAATCATTCCAGAGGATGGGTGAGGATCCTGCACCACGGAAGTGGTCGCAAACAAGGTCTCGCCTGGTCCAGAGTATCTTAAAGGTTTTCGTGTCAATGCAGGCAGTTCCGGGGGATCCCCAGCTTAAATATACACGTCCTTTTTCTATTACAGGGGTAGGGGAGGCGTAGCTGTTAAACTTGTGGGCGAATTGGGGTGATTCCACTTCAAAGAGGTTCTTCTCATAGAGTGTTTTGCCGGTTGTTGCGTTAATACAGACCGCACTTAGTATTTTGCCGTCAGGAGTGGCGGTGGTAATCCAAATTTGGTTCCCCCAGATAACCGGAGAAGACCATCCTCGACCCTGGATTGCTGTTTTCCATTTTATGTTTTCATTTTCACTCCAACTTAACGGTGGTTGAGCGGCGGAATGTCCTGTGCCTTCAGGACCCCTGAATTGGCTCCAATGGGCGCCCTGGCCGTTTAATGAGCATAGCAATAATAGAAGCAATCGGAACATGGATTGGAGTCTCGTTGGTGGATTGCTGCTCTGCAATCCTTAATTCCTTGCTGTTTCCACTGCGCAACTGAATACTTAACTCACTCGGATTGAGGGCTGAGTTATGCCTGTTAAAAAAAACGTCAAGAGTCAGAAGGTGGATATTCCGCGAAAAACGGTTTATCGCTTATCGATTTATTTACGGTGTTTGCAGCGGCTTTTGGAAAACGGGATTAAAACGGTGTCCAGTGAGGCTTTGGCTGTTGCCGCAGGTGTGAAATCCCCCCAGCTTCGAAAGGACTTAACCTATTTCGGTCAGTTTGGCACACGCGGCCTGGGTTATGATGTGGACCAATTGATTCAGATGATCTCGAATCTTTTGGGGACTAATCATCTGCAGCCTGTGGTGTTAATTGGGGTGGGTAATCTGGGGCGCGCCCTTCTTTCCTATCGCGGTTTCGCCAAGGAAGGCTTTGGGATTATTGCGGCTTTTGATGTGGTTGTGAAAAAACAAAACGACAAGCGGGTTAAGCAGGACGTTTATCCCATGGAGAAGTTGAAAGAGTTTGTTTCCCAGAACATGGTTCGTATGGCGATTTTATGTGTACCGCCCGAGGAGGCGCAGGAAGTGGTTAATGATTTGGTTGAAGCAGGGGTAACCGGAGTAATGAATTTTGCGCCAACCGTACTGCAGGTCCCTGATGAAGTAACTGTAAATAATGTTAATCTGGCTATTGAGCTTGAAAACCTAAGTTATTTCGTTGGTCATTGAGGATCGACTATGGGGTTTCCTGAGACGATAATTTTCCGGTGACAAATGACGCGGATATATTGGCTCGTTTGGGATGTACGCGCAGGGGTTTTCTGATGCGTTCAGGGATGGGGCTGGGGGCATTGGGGTTAGGCTCGCTCCTGAGGGGGGCATCACATAATCCGCTTCTGCCCAAGGCGCCCCATTTCCGGCCCCGTGCCAAAAGGTTGATCCATCTTTTTATGAATGGGGGTCCCTCGCACGTGGATACCTTTGATCCCAAACCTTTGCTCACCAAATATGCCGGGAAGATGTTGCCTATGCGCAACTTGGCTACCGAGCGCAAGACCGGGGCAGCTTTTGCCTCGCCCTACAAGTTTTCTCAATACGGCCAGAGCGGTCTGCCGGTGAGTGAGATTTTCCCTCACACCGCAAAACACATGGATGATATCTGTGTGTTGCGCTCCATGCGTGCGGATGTCCCCAATCATGAGCCTTCGCTGATGTTGATGAATTGCGGAGAATCAATTCAGGTTCGTCCCAGCATGGGTTCCTGGTTGACCTACGGGTTGGGAACGGAAAACCAGAATCTACCCGGCTTTATTGCAATGTGCCCAGGTTATCCAATACAGGAATCACAGAACTGGCAATGTGGCTTTTTACCCGGGTCCTACCAGGGAACCTATATTGATACCCGTAAAAAGAAGGTGGAGGATTTGATTGAGCATATTCGTAATCCTCACATGACACTGGTTCAGCAAAGGCGCCAGTTGGATTTATTGCGCAAAATCAATGAGCGGCACGCGAAGGCCCGACAAAATGAATCCCAGCTTGAGGCACGGATACATTCCTTTGAACTTGCTTACCGGATGCAAATGGAGGCGACTGATGCCTTTGATATTACCCGTGAACCGGAGCATGTGCGCAAGCAATACGGCAATACGACACAGGCCAAACAGATACTGATAGCTCGACGTTTAATCGAACGGGGAGTGCGTTATGTTCAGGTGTGGCATGGGAACAGCCAGCCGTGGGATAACCATGATGACATTGAAAGCGGTCACCGTTCTTTAGCCAAGCAATGTGACCAAGCCATCGGGGCGTTGCTGTCTGACCTCAAGCAGAGGGGGTTGCTGGAGGATACCATTGTCATGTGGGGAGGGGAATTTGGCCGTACCCCAACAGTGGAACTGCCCAAGCCTGGGTCCAATGCGGGTAAAATTAATGGGCGCGATCATAACCATCATGGATTCAGCATGTGGCTTGCAGGAGGCGGGGTGCGTGGAGGTCTGGCTTACGGAGCGACTGATGAGTTCGGGTTTAAGGCTGTGGATAACGTGATGCATGTCCACGATCTTCACGCAACACTACTGCATTTAATGGGTTTTGATCATGAGAAACTCACCTTTAGGCATGCGGGTCGCGACTTTCGCCTGACCGATGTTCACGGCGAGGTGGTGCATGATATCATCGGCTAATGGAGGATTGACGACTAAAGGGGCGCTAAAGCATACTCGCCGCCTCGTGGGGTCGTAGCTCAGTTGGTAGAGCACCACAGTGGCACTGTGGGGGTCATGAGTTCGAATCTCTTCGGCTCCACCATAAATTTGGCTTCAGCTTCTATTGCTGGAGCCTTTTTAATTTTTTGCTTCGAAGGCTTTGGAGAGGTTCTTGTAGGAGGCTTTGGCAGTCCTTACCGGATCATATCCCTTCTGCCCCCAAACCTGTCCGCTAATTTCCGCATTGATATCGCCCTTATAGCCGAGTTTTGTTGCCAGACCGATCAGCTTTTTATAATCAATTTGTCCGCTTGCTCCAGGGATTACAAAGCGAGGTTTGCCATCCTTGATAATGGTGTCCTTCACATGAATAAATCGTGTGTGAGGGATCATGGTTTTTAGTGAGTCTTCAAAATCAATATCCCGGTGAATGAAATGGCTGTAGTCATAGGCAAGTTTCAGCCAGGGACTCTTAATTTGCTCGACAAGCCAAACAGCATCAAGAGGTCGATTTACTGCACCAAACCGGTGGGGCTTGAGGCATACAACGCTTTCACTGGCTTTTCCGGCCGAAGCCCAGTGGTTGAGGTTGTCGCGGAATTCATTTTTTACTTCGGTCCACTTGCCTCCTCCGCCAACCGTTTCAATGACTGGAGGGTTGTCTGAGGAGATATCATGCCCCAATTGGCCTGCTCTTTTGATTGCTTCAATATTAGCCTTTTGGTTCCCGTTTAATTTAATATTGATCATCAGCGATGTTAGCTTGAGGTTTAAGTTATCAAGCAGAACTCGAAGCTCCTTCCTCCTGTTTGCTGTTACATTTTCTGGTGCTGCATCCCAGTCATTGTTCAGGCAGAGCTCAACCGAATCATAACCGATTTTTGAAAGGTGCTTTAGGGCTTCTTCAGTCTTGAGAGTTTTCATGCCGTACAAACTGAAACCCAAGGTGAGGGCAGGGTGGCGCCGTTGTTTGGGAGCGGCTAATAAGGGGAAACTACCAAGAGCGACCGAAGTCTGGATGAAATGGCGGCGATTCATTTTGCGATGGCAATGAGTTCTGTGTAGGTGCGGATATACATCACATTATCGGCTATAGCCGGAGTTGCATTACAGCGTTGATCCAAATCATTTTCAGCCAAAATTTCAAATTTACCGTCACCGCGCATCACAATCATTTTCCCGTTGGAATCGATACAGTAGATGATGCCGTTTGCGGCAACCGGGCTGCTGAAAAATTTACCGCTGCGTACAGCGCGTTCACTCCAATGGACTTTTCCGGTGTCGGCTTCCACACAGGTTACAATTCCCTGGTCATTCCAGAGAAACAGGTTCTTTCCGATAAGCAGCGGGGTGGGAATGTGGGGCACACTTTTTTCGATGCGCCATACTTCCTCCATATGTTTTCCCTTGGGACGTATGGCGACAACGTGCTTGAGTTTGGTAACAAACCCACAGGTTCCAATGACCAGATCCTGGGCCGTGATGGGTGAGCCGATCGCGCGTTCCTTTGAGGATTGATTGAAAACGGAATTTTCCCAGTTAACCTTGCCATTTATCGGGTTGATCCCGGTGATGCCATGGGTCCAGTTTGTGAAAATGAGTTCCTCCTCCCGACCTGCAGCAGTGTAGGCAATGGGGGTGCTGTAGGTCAGTCGCTTGCTGTTACGGGGGGTTTCCCAGAATATTTTGCCTGTGGCTTTATCCAAAGCGAGAAGGGAGCTTTCGCCGTCCTGATCGTTGTTGATGACCAGGAGGTTCTTATAGATGATAGGAGAGGCTCCGAATCCGTGGCCGCCTTCAACCGGGTTTAGGTCTTTTTTCCATGCGACCTGCCCTTTATGGGTCATCGCCACAAGGGTTAGGTTTTCGGGGGTTCCCCAGCTGAAATAGACATGCTCCGAATCTGCGGCGGGCGTGCTGGAAGCAAAGCTGTTTTGTTTATGGTGTTTATGTTTGGTGGCCGCAAATTTTTTGGACCAAATTATTTTTCCGGTTTTGGCGTTAACACAGGCTGCGATGCGCGTCCCCTTTTCTTCATCGGCACATAGGACGAAAATAGAATCATCCCAGATGATGGGGGAACCGTGACCGGTGGCAGGCAGGATGGTTTTCCATTTTGTATTGGAATTAGTCCATTTAACCGGGATCTCTGATTTACTGATTCCTGTTCCATTGGTTCCACGAAAACGGGGCCAGTTTTCACCGGACAACGAACAGCCAATTATTATGAAGGAAATGCTGAGCCTTGCGATCATTGAGTGGTTGAGGATAATGGATTCAACCTCCTCTATCAAATCCTCTGGTTGACTTTCTGGCTTTATTTGGGCGAGGAGGTGTTTTCAGGTTCAATTGCTTTCAATTTGATGTCTCTTCGGTTAGCCTGCAGCCATGAAACCTTTTTGTGTCTTATGGCTTTGGATGCTTTGTGGGTGGGCGGTTTTAGCAGATGAAGCTGCACGAAACAGTGCCCTGGAAAAAGCCCTGACCGGAACCAAATTTGTTGGAGTTTTCACGATTGACGGCCAGGAAGGGTTGCCGGCAAAAGAAGAGTATACGATCATCAGTGTGAAGAAGGCGGAAAAGAGCGACCTCTGGATTTTCAGGGCTCGCATCAAGTACGCAAATCAGGATGTAACTTTACCGGTCCCAGTACCCATAAAATGGGCCGGGAAGACGCCGGTCATAGAGATGGACAATCTGAAGATACCTCTATTGGGAACTTTTAGTGCACACATCGTCATTGATGATGGCAAATATGCAGGTACGTGGAGACATGGTAAGGCAGGCGGTCACATGTATGGAGTAATTGAGAAGGTAAAAAAGAAGAATTAAACATCAACATGCATCCATGAAAAAACAGATTCTTTTATACGGTTTGGTTTTTGCTACAGCGGTCAATATTCTTGAGGCAGAAGATAAATCCAATCAGGAAGAACAGTTCCTGACCCGGGTCAGGCAGTTAACCCTTGAAGGGCGCCGAAGCGGTGAGGGCTATTTTTCTTCGGATGGCAAAAACATCATTTTCCAGAGTGAAAGGGAGCCGGGCAATCCCTTTTACCAGATCTACAACATGAGTCTGGAATCAGGTGATGTAAACCTGGTGTCGCCTGGAAACGGCAAGACGACCTGTGCTTTTTTTAGGCCAAACACTCAGGAAGTGTTGTTCGCCAGTTCACATGCTGACCCGGAGGCATTGCAAAAGCAGAAGGCGGAGTTGGAGTTTCGTGCTTCAGGGAAAACCCGTCGCTATTCGTGGGACTATGATGAAAGGATTGATATCTGCAGTGCCACCCGTGATGGAAAAGAGGTTAAACGGCTGACAACGGCCTTGGGCTATGATGCAGAAGGAGCCTACTCACCTGATGGGAGCAAGATTGTTTTCTGCTCGATACGGGACGCCTATGGACGGGATGACTTTACTGACAAGGAAAAGGTGAAATTCAAATATGACCCCGCTTATTTTGGCGAGATATACATCATGAACGCTGATGGCTCCGATCAAAAGCGTCTGACCTTTCTGCCTGGTTACGATGGGGGGCCCTTCTTTTCGCCTGATGGGAAGCGTATTATTTGGCGGCATTTTTCAGAGAAAGGCGACACGGCTGATGTGTTTACCATGAAGCTTGATGGAACCGATATTCACAGGCTAACGGAATTTGGTGCCATGTCATGGGCCCCCTATTATCATCCCAGCGGTGAGTACGTCGCGTTTGCTTCCAATAAACTCGGGTTTACCAATTTTGAAGTCTATCTGGTCGATGCTGCGGGTACTCGTGAGCCGGTTCGGGTGACTTTTACTGATGGCTTCGATGGGTTGCCGGTCTTCTCACCTGATGGAAAACAGTTGGCGTGGACTTCCAACCGGACTGAAAACAAAAAGTCACAGATTTTTATAGGCAAATGGAATCATGAGGCTGCCTTGGCGGCCTTGGGCAGGTCAAAAGAAATTGAGGTAACCCCCTTGAAACTACCTGAGGCTCAGTTGAAGGTGGGTTCGTCACTTAAGCTTGAGCCGGCTATAACACAGAAAGATATGCGCACACAGGTTGAATACCTGGCTTCTGATGATTTGGAAGGCCGCTACACCGCTTCACCCGGAATCAGGAAGGCTGCCGATTACATTATTGATCAGGTCAAAGCATTGGGGCTTACGCCAGCAGGTAAATCAAAGTCCTACCGTAACCCGATGTCCTTCAAGTTTGGGGTGGATATCATCAAGGAAAAGAATGAGCTGGTCATCACCGGGAAGGACGGCAAAGAGACCCGGTTTAAGGTGGGGAAGGATTTCAATCCCTTATCCTTCACGGTTAATAATACCGTCGATAGCGAAGTGGTCTTTGGGGGGTACGGCCTGGCAGTCGCAGGCAAGCTGGGTGAAGGTTATGATTCTTACAATGGCCTTGATTCCACCAATAAAGTGGTTCTGGTGCTGCGTTATGTACCTGAAAAGGTGGAGGAAAAGCGGAAGCAAAAATTGATGCGTAGTGCAGCGCTGCAATACAAAGCCACGGTGGCTGGCCGTCATGGAGCAAAGGGTATCATTATTGTAGGAGGACCCAACTCCAAGAA
>JASLKQ010000068.1 GCA_030747505.1 Verrucomicrobiota bacterium
GCCACGTGGAAACGATTGAGGAACGAATCGAGCATCTGGAGCGTGTGCGCATCCAGCAGGATCAAACCGGAGGCTTTACCGCTTTCATTGCTTGGACCTTTCAATCGGAGAATACCAGGCTCAAGGCCCCCATGGTGGGATCACACGAATACCTGCGAATGCAGTCACTCTCCCGTATTTATCTCGATAACATCGAGAACATCCAAAGTTCGTGGGTAACACAAGGCCGGGAGATCGGCCAGATCGCACTGCAACATGGGGCAAATGATTTGGGCAGCATCATGATTGAGGAAAACGTGGTCTCCGAAGCCGGTACCGTACACTGCATGGATGTAGAGGATATGCAGCGGCTCATAAAAGATCTGGGGTATGAGCCACGCCAACGCGATAACTGGTACAACCTTGTGACGATCTAGTTCAGCGACGGGTCTCCCGGCTTGACGGCAGATTCCCCCTTGGTGTCAGGCTCTTCCAACGGAATAATCCTTGTCTCATCATCGTCCTCCTCAGCGACTGGAACAGGTTCCAGACTGAAAACCCCGTTCAAAACCGACTCCCTTGTCTTCCACATCATCGCCATGGTGGTGGCAATAATGAGGGTCGCAATCCAAATGACCGAGGCTTTCATAAAATGCTCGAGACTGGCGGGACTCCCTATGCTCTCAGCCATACCGGGGGCCTGATGTTGAAGCACACCAAAAAGCCCATCACTCAGCCGGCAACACCACATCGCCACCAGCAGGGGTAGAAAGAGAATGAAATTGAGGGTTACAAAAAGCTTGATGTCCGCCCGTAAAATGGGATCTGGCAACATAGCCCCCAGACGAGTGAGAACATGATTTAAATTGAGAAGAAACATGATGCTGGCTGTACAAAAAATAATAGTGGAATAAATGATGTGCTTTTGGCCGACTGTATAACCCGATGCCGATAACTCAGGTAATATCTGAATCCAGTGCAAAAAAGGCGACAAACCTACCATGAGTAGTGCCAGTACTTCGGTAATTTTTACCGCACTCTGCCAGATATACTCTTCTGGCTTAAAATATCTTAACCGGGATGCCCCAAGCCAAAGGAGCGCCGTGGAAAGGAGCAAGGGCATAGCCCCCCAGGATTCCCATTCTGGGGAGAGCATCTCCTGGACACACACCAGAAGAACAAATGGCAATGCCCAGAACAACAACTCCAGCCCACGCACAAGCTGGCGTAGCGAAGGCATTAAGTCTGGATTGAGTGATGATGGAGAGGCCATGGATAACTAAAACGACAGGTAGCTGTAATCATCCAATCCACATTCATATTTCTGCAGGATCCGGGCGCCTTCCTCGGGCTGGAGGCAGTTGTCTTTGATGGCCCTATCAATCTGCTGTTTCATGTGATGGATGAGCTCCAATCGATCATACTGCATGGTGGCAAGGTTGTCTCCAATGGAGTGGCCTTGAAGAGTCTGTTCAATGTAATAACCACTGGGTTTATCAGGATCAAGAAATACATGCATCTCATTGACCCGCCCAAAAAGATTATGGAGATCCCCCATTACGTCCTGATAAGCACCCACCAGAAAAATCCCGAGGTAGTACGGACTCAACTCCCTCCCGTCGTGTTCTAACGAATGCAGTGGCAATGTGCCTCGAACCCCCTCCAGATCAATGAACTTGCGGACTGCCCCGTCCGAATCGCAGGTAATATCCACCAAAGTCGCTTCCCGGATTGGCACTTCATTCAGCCGTTGCAGGGGCATAATGGGAAAGAGCTGATCAATCGCCCAATGATCAAGCAAACTCTGAAATACTGAAAAGTTGCAGATATACTGATCACTCATTTGATCCTCAAGTATCGCTATTTCCTCGGGCACATGCCCTTCCTGATTTCGAAAGTGTTCAATGACCTTCTTACTTATCTCCCAGTAAAGCGTTTCAACCTTGGCCTTGGTCTCGAGTTCCAACACCCCTAGGGTAAACATATTATGCGCTTCATCCTTGCAATTGAGGGCATTGTGGTAAGCGGTCAGTTTGCTGGATTGCTCAAGATGACATATGATTTCCAGTAAAGCCTGCACCAAGGGATGTTCCTCCTCCCCATACTCAAACTGCATCCCTTCTGTCTTGGAGTTCGCCGCAAATACCTGAACAGCCAAAACACTATGATGGGCTACAATCGCCCGTCCGCTTTCACTAACAATATTCGGATGGGGAACATTCTCCACTTCACACACTTCTCCAATGGTTTGAACGATATCATCGGTATACTCCCGCAACGAATAATTGGCTGAACTATCAAAGGCCGCGCGACTTCCGTCGTAGTCCACAGCCAATCCTCCGCCGACATCCAAATATTCCACCGGAAAACCCAATTGCCTTACTTTGGCGTAGAAGCGCGCTGCTTCCTGTACTGCTTTGCGAACGGTTTGGATATCAGGCAACTGCGATCCGATATGAGAGTGCAACAACTGCAAACAATCTTCCCACCCTTCCTCTCGAAGAATTTCCAATGCGGTCATCAACTGCGCGGTATCCAAACCGAACTTGGCATCCTCGCCACCACTGTCAGCCCATTTTCCGGTACTACGACTCAGAAGGCGCAAACGAATTCCAAGTTGTGGTCGGACCTCTTCAGATCTGGCTATCTCAATAATATTCTGAAGTTCATCCAGCTTTTCCACCACCAGAACCACCCGTTTCCCCAGACTCGTCCCTATTAGTGCAGTGTGAATAAAATTCGCATCCTTATAGCCATTACAAATGAGCAGGCTGTGCGGGTTAGACTGCAAGGCCAAAGCAGCGCTTAACTCCGACTTGCTTCCCACCTCAAGACCAAAGGCATCGTCTTTCCCTGCATCAAGCACTTCCTCAACCACTTCACGCAGCTCGTTTACCTTCAGCGGAAACACACCATGATATTGACCTCCATATTCAAAACGTTCAATCGCCTCATCAAAAGCCCGACAAAGAGATTGCACCCGATGCCGGAGTATATCCTGAAAACGAATCAGCAAAGGCCCGCTAAGGCCTTTCTTTTGGGAAGCCTGAATGACTTCGGTTAATTCAACTGCCGTGTCATCACCCGGCAGAGGCTTGGCCTCCACATTACCACTGGCATTAATATCATAATATCCAGCACCCCAGCGGTTGATGTGATATACATTGCGTGCCTCATCAACACTCCAATTGTCAGATTTCAGCTTCAAATGGAGCGCGCATCATAGGAATGAGACATCGTATTGCAAGACGGTCATTGCAAAAAATGCCCATCACGGGTTTTCTTTCCAGATGCCGAAGGCTCTACTCAAGGATATTGCGCGGTACTGTGACCGTACCCTGAAGATTGACACCATCGCCGATTACGATGGCGCCCTAAACGGATTGCAGGTGGAAAATAGTGGGAAAATCAGCCGCATCACCGCCGCGGTAGACGCCTCACTCTCCACTGTGCGCATGGCTATTGAGGATAAGGCTGATCTACTCATCGTCCATCACGGACTCTTCTGGAGCCCCCAACAACCCTGGACCGGAAAAAAACGGGATCTGATAGGCGAACTCGTTGAACATAATCTAGCCGTATACAGCTCTCATCTTCCTCTAGATCTTCATCCACGCCTTGGAAATAATGCCGGCCTCTTCAAGGCGCTAAAACTAACCAAACCCAAACCTTTTTTTGAAGAACATGATCAGTTCATAGGGCTAAAAACCAGCACACGTTTGGATCGTGATATTTTATCCAGCCGTCTGGAAAGCATTCTTGGATCACCACCCACGCTATTGGCTGGAGGCCCCAAAGTATGTAAAAATATCGGCATTGTCACTGGAGGCGCAGGCAGCAGTATTGCTAAGGCCGCAGCAGAAGGTGTGGATACTTTTATCACTGGTGAAGGCCCTCATTGGACAGGGGCTCTGGCTGAAGAACTCGGAATCAACGTTTTTTATGGCGGCCATTACGCGACCGAGACTTTCGGGGTAAAGGCTCTGGGTGCTCATCTGGCGAATAAATATTCTCTGCCCTGGACTTTTCTGGATCATCCAACGGGCCTGTAGTATCTGGCCGCGGTAAGAACGCCAACACCAAAATTGCCAATGCACCCAATCCAAATCCTGACAGACTGAGACGAATGCTGTTCTCACTTGGGGAAAAGCGAAACTCAACCTCATGTTTCCCTGCAGTCAAATGCACGCCTCGCATCAGATAATTTGCCCGCAATAATTTTGCCGGCTTGCCATCAACAGTGACCTTCCATGCCGGGTGATGCTTATCATTGAGAAGCAACACCGTTGAAGTCTTCGCTTCAGTAGTCAGCACAATCCGTTTGGGATCATAGGATTCATAGCGTGCGGCCACTACAGTCGAATTTGTATCGCCAATTTCCGGAGCAGGGATTTTTTCTGAAATCAATACCTCCTGATGTGGATTCCATGTTTTTCTTGGTAAAGTTGCCAATGCTTCATTATCCGAAACACCACTGCGCCAACTGGAGAATAAACCAGCCCGAGGCAGGGCTCCACGAAACTCAATCAAGGCTAGTAACCCATTGGTTTGAACCGTCGCGGTAAAATCGTAGAATGTCGCCTGTGCTACCAATTCTTTCGGGACTAATGAAAAGCGGAGTCGTTCTGTGAAAGCATTGGTCTTGCCATAAATCATATCCAATTCTGAATCACTTCCAGAGCCTAAACCCAACAAAAACCGGGCACCCGTTAACTCGCACAATCTCAAAACATTCCATGGGTTATTTGGGGGTAACAATTGACGATAAATCCGATTCTCATTGGCTACACGCGGCTCCTGAATGATGTCCAGTGACTGAACCTGGTAGTAAGGAAAAAGGTGTTGAGCCCACAAAAGTGCATGAACTCCACTCGTCAACTGCACTTGCTCCGCTTGCTGCATTAACTTTTGACCCTTCGTCTGCAAAGCTAATATTTCAGCACGGTTGGTGGTGCTCTGTAACTGCTGCTGCAGTTGTATTAATTCAGCCTGCATCAAACTCATTGCAAATGCACCTGGAAATAATTTCACCCGATTTTCGTGAGGGGACTGCCTCAAATCCTCAATAACCGGATTGGTGGCATATTTGCTGACATAATTTTCATGAATTAAATAACGACCGTGCGCCCTCCCAAAATCCAACAGCATGACTGCCCCACATAGTACCCAAATCCGCCAAGCGAGTGAACCGGACCACACACCTGACATAAAAATAATGACTACCAATACGACCACGAAAAGCATACCCAAACTAACCCCAAGCATCTTCAAACTGAATCGAGCAATTGCTTCACCATCGGGACCAATCTTCAACGTCTCTGCAAGGTGTCGACTTAAATCAGACTGCACGGCTGCGTAAAAAACCCAAGCCAGGACACCTGTCACCAGTAGACCGGCCATAATCTGAAACCAACGCCGGTCCCATCCTTTCAACCCATCGAACCACTGCTTTATTAAACCGATAAAATCATCCTTTCTGGTTCCTTTTCCGTTCAAGTAGGCACAAGCCATCCCTTCCAACCCATAGGCAAACAGAACAACCAAGGCCAAACTGGCAGGGTGCATGAATTTTATTGGATTACGAATGCTGCTGAAAAACGGCAACGGATGGAGTAGCGAATAAAAAAACGCATGTCGTCCCCATGCTAAAAGGACTGAAATAAAAATCAAAGCCACC
The DNA here is from genome assembly GCA_030747505.1 of Verrucomicrobiota bacterium. Lineage (GTDB taxonomy): Bacteria > Verrucomicrobiota > Verrucomicrobiia > Limisphaerales > UBA1100 > UBA1100. The sequence continues at coordinate 5,657 of JASLKQ010000068.1, forward strand.
CAAAAGAAAACCCAACGACGATCTACCAAATTGAATTGACCGACTTCACCGCGTAAGGCCTGCAACAGTGCCCAGAGGCATACCAGTAAAACCAACATTCCAGCGTAAATGCCATACCCCGAATGCCGGGCCAACCCGCCCATTCCTGGTTTCCAACCTGGCGATTGCCCCACTGACCCCCAATAGCGCTCACCCTCTCCAGAATCCAACCGATAACCAAATAACCCGGGCACTGCCACTCTTAGGGTCTCAGCCTTGGGCAAACTCCACTGGGTTGCAAAATCCCACTTTTGGTCCGGCGACATTTGCTGCTGTTGCTGGGCCGCTGCCTTGCCCTCGGTCCCAATCAAATTACTCAAAGCATGCCCCGCCATCAACGCCGCGCTCAAAGCCAACACCGCGACCAGACCCGTACCTTTTGCCACATTCAGGGCAGAAATTTTTTCCTTTCGATTTAAGGTCGCCACAACCACGAACAATGCGACATACAAACTAAATATCCCCCCCACATCAAAGCTCTCCATCACTCCCTGCCCCAGCCCCAACCCGCCCAGGATCACCCAGGCAATCATTCGCAGGCCGGTTTCACGCAGGCCATTGATGATACCTGCCATCGCCAAAAATGCCCCCGCTGCACCCAACGCCACACTCGGCAGTCCCCAGCATGCGTAGGTAAAAAAATCGCCATTCAACGCTGCAGCCAAACCTCCCAAAAGGCATACCGGTTGACGGAACTTCAATGAACGAAAAAAAAGCCATGCACAAAACCCAAGTACGACTAGCGAAAGGGGTTGGTACCATTTAGCAAATAGTGCCGCTCCATTGTCTCCTCCGACGAAAAGGCACACCTCGAAAAAAGCCTTGGTAAAATTAGGCATAGCAGAAGGAAGCTCTCCTCCGACCCAGTTGAGATCTTGCCAGTAGCTCCACCCATACTTTTCATCGTGGGCATGGGCCTGAATCGCTCCAAGTGGTGCGTCATTGGCAAAGACAACCTTGTCCGAATCAAAACCTTCCCGAAAAAGAAAGACCAGCACGAGCAGCAGACAACCAAGTGTTAGCAGCGCGTCTTTCCACCAAGGTGAACTGGGAGCGTCGGGTTTCGACATACCTTCCTTAAGAGCGACCATGCCGCAGAAAATCGCGCAGGGCAACGGCCAAGTTTCCCAGGTACCACGCCAAATACCCGGTGATCTCACGAGTAGTTTGCACCACCTCGGCCCGGTAATCCATTGTCACATCACCCACTCCGCGCAACATCACCCGACTCGTCCCTGCCAATAGACAGCGTTGTCTAAAACTCCACAACCAAGCGGATAATCCGGTTTTACCCAACCATGCAGAAGCTGTTTGCATCGCCTTCCATTCGTCGGCAATTACCGCCGCCGGTTTGATTTTGTTACGTGAGGTAGTCGTGTGCTCGTGGCGACGATACTGGCATAATGCCATGGGTACCTCATAAATCCGCTCACAATAAGTCGCCAATTCCGCATAAAAAACCGCATCGGCACACTGAATATAATCGGTTCGAAATTCCACAGGCAAACGTTCACGCCCCGTTTTCATCAATACAGCAGGAAGACATATCGTGCGTAGATCAGCCTGGGAAGCAACAAAGGTCTGGCGATGAATCATCCTTGGGCTCCCCTTCAACACAACAGGGAACGGGTTCACCAAATCACCACCCTCAAGGAGCACTCCATCATGATCAATCACCTCATATGCAGAATATGCCAGTGCGCGACCGGTCACCGGCTCCAGTGATTTCAACAGGCACTCATAAAATTCGGGCTTAATGATGTCATCAGCCGGCAGTAAATGGAGCACATCGGCTTCCTCGGCATAACGTAGTGCTAAATTAAAATTGTCCGTGGAGGAAATATGTTTTTCATTTAACACCCATTCGAAACCACTCTTCCTAAACGCCTGCGCAATCCCCTTGGTTCCGTCTGTGGAGCAGTTGTCCTGAATAATCACTCGGTCAGGCTTACGTGTCTGATTGATTAATGATTCCAGCGTAGCTTCCAGGAACCGTTCCCCGTTGTAAACGGGAATGACTGTAATTAGCCGACTCATGACTTGCCGAGCAGACGACAAAGAGTCTCCGTCACTCGTTCTATCTGGACATGCTCCAGACAAAGTGCCGAGGGTAAATTAATTCCCCACGGACTCAGCCGATAACTTACCTCATTACGTTTAGCAGCTAAAACAGCTTCGGCTCGCCCTACATATGCCGGCAGGCTGCTGAGCGGATAAAACATCGGACGACTTTCAATGCCCTCCTGACTCAATGCCGCCATTAATTTTTCCTTCGGCCAATTAAGCTTTGGATCAATTACTGCATTAACCATCCAATAAGTATTCTTATAGCCAGCTGGTTCAACATTAAGAGTTATCCCCTCCACCCCAGCAAGCCCATCACGGTACCACTCAAAAATCTTACGCTTTCGTGCCACCAACTCTTCTGCACGTTCCACCTGCCCCAATCCCATCGCTGCGGCCACCGGCGGCATCTTGTACTTGAAAGCCACCTCTGTGTTCCGAAAATGGACGTCACCGGGTTCTCGACCGTGATCACGCAGATGCAACACACGCGAATACAATGCATCATCGTCGGTAACCAGCATACCCCCCTCGCCCGTCGTAAAAGTTTTTGAGCCATGAAAACTGAAAGCAGCAACATCACCCAGTGCTCCCGCCTTACAATCGGAAATTTCACTGCCAATCGCCTCAGCGGCATCCTCAATAATATTCAAATCATTTTCCGAAGCAATCGCCCGCAGAGCAGTGTAATCAGGCATTCCCCCATAGAGATCCACCGGCAATATCGCCCTGGTATTTTCAGTAAGGCATGCACTCACACTCTCAGCGCTAAGACACCAGGTTTGCTCATCTATATCGGCAAACACCGGCGTGGCACCGACGTACTGAACCGGTGCGGCACTGGCTATCCACGTGAGATCGGGCACAATCACCTCATCTCCCGGCCCAATACCCAACGCAGCCATTGCCAGATGCAAACCCGATGTGCAGGACGGTAAACTCACCGCGTGCTTTACACCGAGGTAATCTGCAAAGGACTCTTCAAAGCGACGCGGGTATTCGCCAGCACGTGCGTACCAGCCATTCGTTGCCGCATCAGTTGCGTAATCAATCTCCCTCTGTGATATACTGGGGCCGGCAATGGGGATGCGCTCGTTCATCACTCGTCAATTGTCCACGCACTTCAAATAGCCACCCGGTGCCACGCTGATCTGCAACTTGGCATCAATGGTAGTGTCAACTTCAAAGCGGCAGGTTGTATTCAGAAACGCCTTCACCGCCGTACGTGGATTATCACCCTTTCCCCAGGAACGATCAGGAAAGGAACAGGCCGGCATGTCTTCAATGAGCGTATCGCACACTACGAGATAACAATCCCGTGTAACCAATGGTGAGTAGAGTTCCAATTCGCGCAACACGTGGGCGTGGGTGTGATTAGAATCAAGGATCACCATCACAGTTTCTGCCTCGGCGGCCGCTGCAGTGACCGCAGCAGCGATGGCCTTGTCTGTCGACGAACCCTGAATCAATTCGATTCGCTCAAACATCGGGTGCGCCTCAATCTCAGCGCGGTTGTGTTCGCGAATATCAATGTCCACACCCAGCACGCGTCCGTTGTTTCCAAGCAGTTGGAGCATTGACGCGTGAAATATCAGCGAGCCACCATGCGCAATCCCGGTTTCGATAATCAGATCAGGACGGGTGTTCCAAATAATTTCCTGGATAGCGACCAAATCCTGGGGAAACTGAATAATCGGCCGGCCTAACCATGTGAAATTATAGGTGTACTTGTGTGGAGCAATGGCATTAATCCAATCTATTGTCGCCTGCTGAACAATCCCGTCAGTACGCAACCCCTTAATATTATCCTGCACTTCACCAAAAAAACGGGCCACTTCACTCATTTCAAGAAATCCTTCCAGTAAATTGTTCCTGAATCAATCACTTCCCTCCCGGCAGACCCACAGTTTGCCACGAGGTCAAGCGAACTGACATAAGGGGCAAATGCCCCGTGCAACTGCTGGTATTCACGCTTTTCATAATCCATGTACTCCACGGTAATGCCTGCCTTTTCGAACAACGCATGATCCAGATAATCAGCTGCACCGTGACCCGTTACATAGCGCGTTGCGCCCAGTGATTGGCAAATCGCCAGCACCCGTTCACTGCCACTACCAACCACCTCCATTGCTGACGACCTCAGAACCATATCCGGCAACACATCAAAAAACCCCGCCAATGCCTGCATACTCACCTCACTCAATGAGGCCAGAGATTCAGTTTCTGAGTTCAAAACCATTTCGGCTATGCCAAGCATTTCCTCCGCATAAGATGCTGAGGCATAGGATTGGCGAAGCGTATTGAGATGTTTGCGCCGCCAATTATGGGTAGCCAGCCGGGAATGGTTAAGAGCTTGGCCAAGTTTGTTTTCAGCTAAGGGAACCGTAAGCCAAGGAGTTCCCCGCTCCGTCTTAACCTGCACGCGATTGAAGAAACCTCCCTTGGAAAACTGTGCGTCATCAAGATAAACAAAAACATCAGCCAAACGCATCTGCTCCAGCATGCCAACCCACGGGAAATACATCGGCTGGGATATTACCACAGTCTTCATCGTAGTCTTTTCTCCATGAACACCACATCCCGGCAATGCACCCCATCGAAATAAAATCTATATTTTGTCTCGGTGACCTTGAACTTCATTTTACGGTAAAATGCAATCGCCCGGTGATTGATCCGCAATACCCGCAGCGTAATGATCTTACACCCAAACTTCTGTTTCGCATGCCTTTCCAACAACCGCAGTGCCTGGGCAGCTATTCCCCTACCATAGGCCGAACGCGCCAAACAAATGCCGAAATCCGCGGAACCTAGTTTCATATCAATCCGCGTTAACTGCACAAATCCGCACGGCCCATCCGCATCGATTACAAAAAAGGCACCTTGAGGATCATTGCCCCGTCTCCGGATCCATGCCCGAACTTGTGAGGGCGAATATTTCGCAATCCCAACCATCAATTGTCGCTGCACCAGTGGATCGTTCCGCAGGGATGCCAGAACGGGAAAATCCGAATTTTCCGGCACACGCAGACTAACTTTCATGGGTAAAACACCTCCAACTCTCTCCCCCAATCCAGGGCATCTAATACTTCACGTGCCACACCCGGATTCAGCCCAACATACAGTCGCCCGACCGATTCAGGCAAAGCATCAGGTGCAATAATGGGTTTCCCCATCAACTCCTGCCTTTGCCGATGCGGGTTTTGATCCAGAAAACAGACCACTTGTTCAGGATCTTCAAGACAAACATTGACATACGTACCGTAAAAACCTGAACCGTAAATGGCCGACTCCCCTTCAGTTGACCGTTCAAAACTCCGCACACGATCACCAAACTCGCTCCAGTAAACCGCCATCTGCTCCACTTCACCGTCCACCGAGCTCCCTACTTTTTTGGGTTTAACGGGGTCTCTCTTTTCTGCCAGAATTACCCATGCACTGTTGTGGACACTGGAATCAATCGACTTAACCTCAAAACCGACTCCAGCAAGCAAACAACGCAATGAACTTTCGGAAAAATGGTTCACATGATCACAAACCACCAAATCGGCTGTGTTTGCATATGGATTAGGTACCAGAAAATAGAACATACCTTCTTCCTTCAACAAATGATGCACCTTTGTGACAAACGCCCTTGGGTCAGCCACATGTTCCAGGGCAAAAAAAGATACAATCCCATCAAAGCGGCTTGACCATTCTTCGGGAAAAACATTTACCGCCTGATTTTCTGCCGGCACAAAGGTGTCCCAAAACTGACGGTATTGTTCACCCACATCAAACACATGCGGAACGATGTCCTCACGTTGAACACATAAGGCCTTTAGGGTTGAGGCCTTTCCACAGCCGTAATCGAGCAATTGCGCCCCCTTGGGAATATTGCACTTATCCAGAAGAGTAGCTACCTGGTGTTCCGTTCGATAAATGTTCCCGCCTTCACGAGCAGCATACAATTGGTCCTCCTCTTCGCTGTTTATGAGGATATGGTAATCCTCGGCGTAGAATTTTTCCAAGGAAGGTAACGGGGTGGTTTGTGTATGCCCACAGTAAGCACAGTGCCAAACACGTGTATGGCCCTCAAGCACCTGACAAAGCGAAGTAATGGAAACCGCGGCGTTCGATTCGAACACCGGTGCATCAAGTGGTTGTTGGCAAACGCAGCAAATCTCCATCAGTCCACCACCAGTTCCGGATGAGCCACACGTAGATCATTACCAGCAGCAAATGAGCCTGGCCAACCGAGTCGCCTGCCCGTTGGCTCCTCAAAATTAAACCAACGCATCTGCATCGACCAACGGGAACGGTTTGAATGATTTTCGCCGGAACGATGCAGCACAAGCCAATCAATCACAACCATGTCACCGGGCTGTGTAAGCGGAGCCGCTCTGTCATACCTTTTCACACGCTCTGCCTCATCAGCCAAGGTCAGCCCATAAGCCCCAACCTTTTCAGGATTGGCAGCATCCTTCATGCGCACAGGCACCACACCATCTTTGTGTGAACCCAAACAAAACTCCACTGGCCCAAGTTCCTTGGTCATCGACAAGAGGGGACTCCAAAACACCAGCCCATCCATACTACGAATTTGTGCGGGATATTCCTGATGCCAGGCAGCCCGAAACTTTTCCTCCTGTGGATTATCAATGCGAATACCATACCCTCCTGCCGCTATCGCGGGAGTGGCAGTTCCACGCAATTGCCGGATCACCGCTTCATGATTGGTGCTGGATGCCAAACGAATGAATGCAGGAATTTGCTTCACGGCGTCATACACCAATCCTCCAAGGCCACGATCGTGCGCGATTAACTCCTGAAATCCGGAGTCAAACGTTTCAGGAGCAAACTCGGCCTGCTGGATTGAAAGTCTTTTTTCATCTATCACCAGGCCGATCACCGAGTAAATTCCCCTCTGAATCGGCTCCACCTCCGACAAATTATAAAACCCCGGTACAACCAAAACTCCGGTTTGATTGAAGCTGGCAACCTGATCGACTGTTAACACTTCTTCCATCCGATAATCTTTCAAACGGTAAAATCCGGAAACGATTGATCTCGCGCACTGACAATGGGATCGGGCAAAGGCCATTCGATCCCGAATGCTGAATCATCCCAGCGCACACCTGCAGCAGCCTCGGGCGAGTAAGCCGAACTCATTTGATAGAACAAAGTCGAATGATCCATGAGCGTTTGAAAACCGTGTGCGATTCCTTCCGGCAAAAACAAGGCTCGCCCGTTATCGGCACTAAGTTCAACTCCAATGGATTTCCCATGGCTCGGCGACTCCGGGCGCAGGTCCAACGCCACATCATGTGTCGCACCGGCCACACAACGCACCAGTTTAGCCTCGGCATGCGGCGCAACCTGAAAATGCATACCACGTAGCGTTCCTCGTTTTTCGTTGTAGGAAAGATTGCATTCCACAAGATCAGTCCGCAGGCCACGTGCGGTGAACTCTTCGCGACACCATGCCCGCGCAAACCAGCCACGCTCGTCCTCGTGCTTTTCCAGCTCGATAACGACTACTCCGGATATGTCTGTCTCGATAAACTTCATTTCAAGCCAACCGCACTTCGGGAATGGGAATCAAAAACTTTCCTCCGGCTTCACGGTAGCCAGCCTGTTGACCAAGGATTTCATCAGCAAAATTCCACGCCAATAACAAAGTCACTTCCGGGGCACGATTACCGAGTTCCTCACACGAAAGAATCGGTATGAGTGTCCCTGGCATCAACTTGCCCTGCTTGTGCGGACTTCGGTCAACCACAAATTCTATGTCTTCAACAGTAAGCCCACAAAAATTCAAGAACGTGCTCCCTTTTGCCGCCGCACCATAGGCAGCCACTCGCTGCCCCTTAGCCTTGAATTCCCTGAATTGATCATCCACCTGGCTCCGTGTTACCTCCGCTTTGGAAGCGAAATCCTGATAAAAGGCGGTACTCCCCACACCTAACCGCACTTCTTCCTCACGAAGGCTGGCGACTGTTTCATCCGCCCTATGTGAATCATGACGTACAAAAATCCGGAGCGACTCGCCATGCATCGGGGTTCGCTCCACTCGAGTAATCCGCATCTGATGACGAGCCATCAGTGGCTCGAGGGAAGTCAGAGTAAAATAAAAGACATGTTCGTGATAGATGGTATCAAACTCCCCCTGCCCAATCATCTCAACTGCGTAGGGAAACTCCATGACGGCATGCCCATCGGCTGTCAACAGCACCTTTAGTCCGGCAACAAAGTTATTGGTATCGGGAACATGTGCAAAAACATTGTTGGCCAAAATAAGGTCTGCAGAATGTTCTGACACCAGATCTCTCGCGAGCTTCTCTGAGAAGAAATCCACGCGGGTTTCTACCCCTTTAGCCCGGGCGACCTTGGCAATATTTGCAGCAGGTTCAATACCTAGATGCGAGATGTCGTGGTCGGCAAAATGGCGCAGCAGATAACCATCGTTACTGGCAATCTCAACCACATGACCAGGGCTAAACTCTTCGCGATATCGTGCTGCACACGCAGCCGCGTGAACCACCCATGCTTCAGAGTACGATGAGAAATACACGTATTGACTAAAGAGATCAACTGGAGGCACAAGATCAGTAATTTGCAGCATCCAACATTCGGTACACACGACAATCCCAAGAGGAAATCGTCGTTCAGGTAACCCAAGAAATTCTGGCGAGAGGAAGTTGTTCGCCAGTGGTTGTTCTCCAAGATTAATGACCTCTTCCGTGGAGCAGGAAGCACAAGAACGACATTGAATCTCCCTGATCATTCAGTTCAATAAGTTAAATCTCGGGGCAAACCCCGCGTTAATCCGTCCACCCACTGCAATCGTCGATGCATGTATCCTCAACTTTCAAATACAGATCAATATTAAGCGATGCACAAATTCTTTAAATGCTCCAATTCCCTGAGAGCCATTTCCCGGTAATTGTAGCGTTGAACATAGTCCCGACCAATCTGCCCATGCTGCTCGCGAATATCCCGATTGTCCAACAAGCCCAAAATCGTCTTGGACACAAGGGCCTTATCACCCAAGGGCACAGAATCTAACAGATCAGGAAATATCTCGCGGAACACCGGCAGATCATACGCCACTACAGGCAGTCCACAGGCGAGATATTCATTAACCGCCAATCCCCATCCTTCCTCACTGGAAAGACTCAATCCAATCCGAGCCTCCGATAGAAGCTGGTTCTTCTCTTCCTCAGGAACACTGCCAACAAACCGGACTCCTTCCATGAGTCCCCGTTCCTTAAACCGGGCCATCACCGCACCCCGATGAGGCCCTTCACCAATGACCGTTAGGGTAGCCTCTGTGCAGTTCCCCTTTACCTGAGCCCAAACATCGGGCAAATCAAACACACCTTTCAGCGAGTGAATCCTCCCCAAAAAAACGACGTCATATTTCTTTTCTGCTTCCGGCAAAACCGAAAACTGATCGAGATTTATGCTCGAACCTATTGTCTCAGTGTCACTGGCCTCCAGTCCAAGTTTTTCTTCCAGCGCCCTGTAATCCCGGGACACCGACGGACTTAGGCAGAAAATTTTCGCAGCACCCTGATTGGCCCACTTGGCACTTTTGATTTCCCCCCAAAGCAAAAGGCGATTGATCAACCCTGTACGTTGAGTTTGGGTCGACAACACATGCTGTATTTTTACCACCCAAGGCACTCCCAAACGCCTTGCAATTTTGCGGGCACAATAGGTTTCCACTACAAAGGGGCAAGTAGCATAAACAATGTCGTACCCTCCAGCGGGCATGCGCAGTGCCGAT
>JASLKQ010000069.1 GCA_030747505.1 Verrucomicrobiota bacterium
CTCCAGACCCTTCACATCGGTCAGTTGATTGCGTTCGAGGTTCAGATACGCTAACTTCGTGAGTTTCTCCAGACCCTTCGGAACCTCGGTCAGTTGATTTTCATCTAAGCCCACCCACGTTAACTGTGTGCACTTCTCCAAACCCTTCACATTAGTCAGTTGATTGAAAGCGAGATTTAATTGCTCCAAATTCATGAGCTTTTCCAAACCCTTCACATTAGTCAGTTTATTGTTGTTGAGCCACAGTATCCTTAATTGCGCGAGCTCCTCCAGACCCTTGACATCGGTCAGTTGATTGAAAGCGAGATTCAGGTACACTAACTTCGTGAGTTTCTCCAGCCCCTTCACATCAGTCAGCTCGTTTTTGGAGAGGTCTAACTCTCTCACCTTCTCTAAGTCTGCATTGGTGAGTTCGCCTTCGGGCTTCTTGAGCCCTTCACGAATTACTTTCTCAATGACGGGGTTGATCGTTGGAGCAACCACTTCAGCCCTTTCCTCTGAATCCTTCTCGGGCATGCCATCCCAATAGCCAAGGCCGAGTGCCACAACGCATAGAACTCCAAAGATGATGATGATCTGATTTTTGGTAGGCATCGTTTGTAAACCTACTTAACCCGCGGCAGCGAGGCAACTCCCGACTCCCGAAGGGAGGGTTACCGAAACAACCCAAACAATCTCAATCTAATTCCCACACAATTTTTGGGTACACTTTTGGGGCAGAAATGCACCTTTTTTATCACGAATATATGATATCCGCGGAGTGTCTGTGTGTCAGGAGAAATCCCAATTACGGTATGAAAACAAACTCATTGGTATTGAGCAGGGCACGCGCGAATTGCGTGAGGCCCTCGGATTGGATGAATACGGCCGCGTCCTTTAACTCGTTCGTGTCCGGTGCCCGGCCAAAGCAGAGATCGAAGGCGCGGCGGGCCTGCGCGGTGACATCGGGACCTACGTCCTTTTTCAGTCGCTTGGCGAATAAATTTGCCTGCTGCACCATAAAGGTGCTGTTGAGCAGGTTGAGTGCCTGCAAAGGCGTGGTGGAGCGGCTGCGCTTGGGCACCACCTGACTGGCGTCGGGACAATCGAAGGCGCCGAAGACTGCGTCCTTTTCCTGCCGGACCTTGGTCATGTAAATCATGCGTCGCCAGTCGGCGATCCCGTAGGATTTTTTCGGGTGAAAATGGCGGACGTTTTCCATCTCCACCTCAAAGCCGCTAAAGCCGGGGCCGCCCATCTTCAGGTCCAGAGTGCCGCTGGCGGCAAGCATGCAGTCGCGAATGGCTTCAGCCTCAAGGCGCCTAGTGGGAAAACGCCAGAGTAGCCGGCTGGTCGCATCGATGGCAATCGCCTTTGGGTTTGGTCGGCCATCCTGTTGCCAGGTGCGTGAAAGGAGGATGGTCCGGTGCAGGTGCTTGATGGACCAGCCCTTATCCATGAACTCGGCAGCCAGCCAGTCGAGCAATTGCGGGTGGGTGGGGGGCACACCGTTGCGGCCGAGGTCGCTGGGGGTATCCACGATGCCGGCACCAAAATGGAACTGCCAGATTCGGTTGGCCATTACGCGCGCAGTCAGCGGGTTTTTTCGGTCGGTGATCCAGTTGGCCAGCGCGAGCCGGCGCTGTTGCTCAGGTGTGTCGCGCTTGAGTTTTAGCGAGACAAAGGCGCTGATGGCACCCGGTTCCACCTCCTCGCGTTTGGCATCGGGTTCACCGCGATAAAGCCGGTGCGTGGGGCCGGGTTGGGTAAAGGTGCCAGCATAAGCTTTGGTGGAACTTTTTAAATTCGCTAATTGCTTTTCAATTTCCTTCAGGGACGAGAGAAGAGATTGGGCATGAAGAGCCTCTTCATCAGATAAACCCTTAAATGTATAAGATGGGGCTTTTGATTTGCCGTCCTTGAACGGCTTGCGATCCTCCGAGCTGGCAATTGTCTTCCACTCACCGGCCTTTAAGCCGGCCTCGATGTGGTAGCCGATGGGTAAACGGTCCGAAATCTTGCCTTCACGATCCCGGGCCCACTCAATCCGGTCGATGCGTGCGGGTTTGGGCAGCTCAATCTGTACCCACCCGGTTTTCCCGGCTGCGATCCAGCTTCTAGGATTGCCGTATTGACCGTCGTTAATGTGCGCCAGCTTGTGGAGAGGGTGCTTGAAATCGCCGTTGGAACTGGCTTTGGCACCTTTGCTGGCAAGCGCGAGGTTTTCGGTTCCTGAAAAAATTTCCAGTTCATCAATGCACGGTTGAGATCTGCTGCATTGGGTGATGGTGAACCTGACAAACTTTGCCTCTATTTCAGGAAATTTTTCGATGTTATGTGTGTAATTTACCGGAGGCAGTTTTGTTGCATCTGATTGCGGTATATACTTCACCAGTTTTTCTCTTAGATCGGAGATTTGTTTTTCTAACTCGGCGATTTTGGCTTTTTGCTTGGAGTTAAAAGGGAGGGTTCGGTCCGCATGATAAACACCGGCGAAGATCGCCTGCAGGGCGTAGTAATCGGTTTGTGTCATCGGATCGAACTTGTGTTCGTGGCAGCGGGCGCAGCCGGTGGTAATCCCAAGAAAGGCCGTGCCGGTGGTGTTGATCATGTCATCCAGCTCGTTCATGCGCTGCATAATGCGAAGCTTGGGATCCTTTCCCTTCACCAGATCGTTGGGGCCGGCTACGAGGAAGCTGGTGCCGATCGGTGCGCCCATCGCGTCGCCGGCGAGTTGTTCACGCACAAACTGGTCGTAGGGTTTGTCGATGTTCAATGAATCAATTACCCAGTCGCGGTAAGGCCACGCGTTGGAACGCTCACGGTTGGTTTCAAAGCCGTGGGTTTCGCCAAAGCGCACCAGGTCCAGCCAATGCGTGGCCCAGCGCTCGCCATAACGCGGGCTGGCGAGCACATTTTCGACCAGCTTGTTGTACGCATTGGGCGACGCATCATTCACAAACGCCTTCACTTCCTCTGGGGCCGGTGGCAGGCCGTGCATTATCAGGTACAAACGGCGGATAAGCGTTTCCCGGCTGGCTGGGGGTGAAAGTGTTAGTTTTTTTTCAGCGAGCTGATGCACGATAAAGGCATCGACCGGTTGCCCCGGTTTGGGAGGCTTGGGACGTGTGATTGGCTTGAAAGCCCAGTGATCCATCGGGTCGGCGACTTTGGCCCCAACGTTATCGGGCCACTCGGCTCCCTGATCGATCCACGCACGGATGAGTCCCACCGTCCTGTCACCCAGCAGCTCATCCTTGGGCGGCATAACCGTCTCCTCATCCAGTCCGGACATGAAGTGTACCAAGGGGCTCTCGCTGCTCTTGCCAGGGATTATGTTTTGTCCCATTTCACCGCCTTCAAGGGCCAATTCCTTTACGTCGATGCGGTAGTCGCTCTTTTGCTTTTTGGGGCCATGACATTTGACGCAGTGTTTTTGAAACACCGGCCAGATTTCCTTTTTGAAATTGATCTGGTGCTTGGCCGGAGGAGGCAGTTCTTCAATATCAATGGCGTTAACCGCTCCAACGAAAATTGGAGAACTAACAAACAGAAATCGCGCAATCAAATTCATTGCCAACTGTGCCCGTCCCAATCCTGAACTTTCACAAGAAAATCACATACGCCGGCTGCGAAACAACTTAAAAGAATCTCACCTTTTTGTGCATTGGCAGCTGCTGGTGTTCCAATGTGGCCGGCTTTGCTGCGCTCGGGCATTGTCCATCCGCGTGTTGCGGTGGGGAAACTTTCGCCGAAGGGCACTTCGGCAGCAGATTGATAATCACCCACCAGTTCCGGTCGGATGACCAGCATCATGGAGGTTTCCCATTCGCAGGCGTGTCCCATTTGTTTTTGCACGAATCCATCGTGGGGAGGTGGAGGCTGACTGTTTTCCCAATAGGTGGTCGAAAGCAGGAGCAGATCAGTGCGGTCGCGGAGTTTTTGGCGCAACTCATACACCACCTGCGATCCGGGAATCATGTTTCCTCCATGTCCATTCAGAAGCACCAGTCGTTTGAAACCATGTTGGATAAGGTTTTCCAGCAATCCGTTGAGTAAATCCAGATACACGCGTGGCTCGGCTGAGAGCGTGCCGGGGAAATCCATGTGATGATGCGAGTTGCCCAACCAGGTTAATGGCGCAAAGAGCGCCTTGTCGCTCAGCTGTTCCTCTGCGCGCCGAACGATCTCGCCCAGCAACAGACTGTCGGTATGCAGCGGCATGTGGCGCCCGTGCTGTTCATGCGCGGCAATGGGAATGACAACGGGAGTGTCCCTGCTGAGTGCCTCAATATCTGGCCACTTGAGTTCGGCGAGCTTCATGTTCCAGCATATTAACGACCGGAACGGTCCATGCAAGTTTTGTAGAAATTATCAGCGTGGTCTTTGGATCGAGATGCTGATGGTCTTGTTTTTGCCTGCCTGATTGTCCTGAGGCTCGGGATTTTTTGGTATTGCGGCCTTTTGTTGGGAGGCGACAAAGTCTTTGAATAGCGCCTTGGCTTGAGGTTCAGTTAAAAGGTCTTCTTCCCTTACCAATTCAAAGCGTTTAGAGCCGCCTCCTTCATCATCAATCCGCAACTTTCCTAGGGTCATCAATTGTAAGATGACTGATTCGGCTACGTCCTTCGGAAATTCCATGTTCTCCATGAAGGTGTTTAGTATCTGAAAATAAGCTTTACCCCCTTGACCTGTATTTTCCTCTACACGGACTAAGATGTCCGAGGGATGTTTGGGGTATGGATCATTCACGGCGTAAACAAAATGTGCGGGTGTGGTTGGTTTGCGACAAGAAAAAACTAGTGGCTCAAAAACGATTTACTCAATGGGTTTTGTATTTATGACAGAAGTATTATCAATGGACACGATTTTCACAGGATGAGCTGTTAATGGGAGCTCTGGCAGAAAAGTGTATTCTAATTTGATGCTCCTCCTTGATTTAGGAGAAAAATTCAGGCGATGAGGCCCGTAGCGACCTTGGCGTTATTGGGGCCGGTAAGGCGGTGGTCGCGTCCACCGTGGGAGAAGGTGAGTTGGTCGTGTTTCAGGCCCATTAGATGCAGGATGGTGGCGTGCAGGTCGTGGAAATGGACTTTTCCTTCTACGGCAGCTGATCCGGTGTCGTTGGTGCGCCCATGGACGTAGCCGCGCTTGGTGCCGCCCCCGGCCAGCCAGAAGGTAAAGCCGCGCGCGTTGTGGCCGGTTTCATCCTTGCCATTGCCGGGAGTCAATCCGGGTCGACCAAATTCGCCACCCCAAACTACCAATGTGTCATCAAGTAGTCCTCTTGATTCCAGATCGCCCAGAAGGGCGGCGATGGGGGCATCGGTGGTTTCGCAGTTGGCGCGCAGGTCGCGCCGATGCCACTTGTGCTGATCCCAGCTCCCATGATTGACCTCGATGAACCGCACCCCGGCCTCGGAGAGGCGTCGGGCGATTAAACATTGGCGGCCAAAATCAGATGCACGGCAGGTGCCCACGGTTTTTTTGAAACCAACCTGATAGCGTTCCAGGGTATCCTTGGATTCAGTGCTAACATCCAAAAGTTCAGGCGCGATGGTCTGCATACGGAAACCCATTTCCATGGATTGAATGACCGACTCCAGCTTTGCATCGTAGGGGCGTTCCTCGCGATGTTCTCGGTTCATGGCCTGTACCAGATCCAGTTGCCTGCGCTTGAGCGCGGGCGAAAGATGTTTGCTTCCGATATTCGGGATACTGGCCTTGGACATGTCCTCGCCGTTGATGCCGATGGGCGTGCCTTCATAGGCCGGAGGCAGGAAGGCACTCGAGTAAGTTGCCGGCTTGGAGGTATTGAGGCTGATCAAGCCCGGCAGGTTTTGGTTCTCGGTACCCAGACCGTAGGTGATCCAGGAGCCCATGCTCGGGCGGCGACGAAGGAGTTCGCCGGTGTGCAATTGATGGAAGGACTGGGCATGATTGCCGGTGTCCGCGTGCATGCCGTTGATGACGCACAACTTGTCGGCATGTCTTGCGGTCTGGGGTAGTAGTTCTGAAATCCACAGGCCACTGTCACCGTGACGTTTGAAATCGAACACCGAACCCGGGTGGGCGGCATTGGTCAGTTGCGGCTTGTAATCAAAGGTATCCAGGTGCGCCGGACCGCCGGCCATGCATAGGAAAATTACCCGCTTTGCTCGTGCGGGCAGGGGAGGTGTTTTGGGAGCGAGCTCGTTCGGGTTATCTGCGCGCGCTGACTTGGTTAGCAACGCCGACAAGGCGAGATACCCAAAACCGCAGGAGGCGGTTCGAAGCATATCACGCCGCGAAATACTGTTTTGGATCAAATCCATCTAATCAATAAACCGAAATTCATTCGAAGCCAGTAGCCCCTGACACAACGCAGCCCATGCTCTGGTTTCTCTATCCGATTTCAATATCCCAGAGTCTAACTCGTTTTGTGTCTCCTTCACAAGTTCAATGGCCCGGTTTAGTTCTTCTTTGGTGGCATCGCGCTGTAAGACACGCCGGTAAACCCAGTTGACGCGGGCTACATGATCGCTGCTGGCTTCCTCAAGCAATTTGACGGCAAGGCGGTTCGATTGATTCACTACCATGGGGTTATTCAGCAAATACAGGCCGTGAGCCGGTTGGGTGGTAATGTGTCGCCGCCCCATCACCCTTACCCCGGCGGGCAGGTCGAAGGCCGAGAGTTCCAGGGGAGGCGCGTGGCGCAGTAGACAGAGGTAGACGCTACGGTGATTATTGGGCCGGTGAATGATGGCTGACTCGCCCGGGGGCCAGTTGATGAGGGTATCGAGTTGGGCAACATCCGAGTTGTGGCGCGGTGATAGGTTAAGCTCTCCACTGGCTTGCAGGATGCTGTCGCGCACGCTTTCGGCATCCAGTCGGCGCCGGTTGTGGCGCGTGAGCCACCGGTTCTCCGGATCGGCTTGCGTCTGCGCTGCCGTGGCTTGGCTGTTAAGCTGATAGGTGCGACTCAACACGATGGCACGGATAAGTTTTTTAACCGACCAGTTTTCAGTCATGAACCGGCGGGCCAGATGATCGAGTAATTCGGGGTGGGTGGGTCGCGCACCGTACACGCCGAAGTCATCAGGGGTATCGACAATCGATTGACCGAAAAGGTGCAGCCAAACGCGGTTAACCATTACCCGCGCAGTTAATGGATGAGTAGGGTGCGTGAGCCATTGGGCAAGTTCCAGGCGGCCACTTTGTTTCTGATTTACCTTAACAAGGTCCGCCATTTTGGTGGCACTGAGAAATCCGCGGGGGGCTACCGCCCCAAGTTTCTTGGAGTCCCCGTTCTTGTTGATTTTCGCATTAGTCGTCTTCTTGCCCTCGCGCACGCCCATGGCAAGATTTATTGGGGCCGCCTTGGGGGCCTTCTGTGGGGGCATCACCTTGCCGCTGCCCTTGGGGCGACCTGAAGCGTTGTGAAGCTCAAATGCTTCCTTCGCGCTCAGCGCACGCGGGAATAGCGCAAACTGTGCCATGTTGCCGGTGAGGGTCATTGGGAAGAAGTCATTTCGACCGCCAATAATAATATCACGGGCACCCTTGGTGGTGACCGGTACCTCTGCATCAAATTCGGGCTCGGGATTTCCATTAAGATATAACCGGGCGCGTTTGCCTTCACGAATGAAAACGAGATGATTCCACGTGCGCGGAGGGATAACCGTCTTGCCGGGAATCGACACTCCGCCTTCGTTGCCATTAAAGACAAATAGTTTCCCGTAATTCGGGTTACCCTTGTAATTGCCGCCAATGCCGATTTGGTCACCGGGTGCGCCCTTGGCTCCCTTGGGTCCGCGCGAAAAAAGGTAACCGGTGACCGCTCGGGCTTTGTTTTCAAGATCGTTTCGAAACCAAAAAGATACCGTATACGCCTCGTGATTGGCCTTAAGCTGACCCTCCAGCCAGCCGCCATTAAAGGCGCCGGTGTTTTCTCTTGTGAACTTGATATCTTTTTTTGTGGTGAATCCTTTGGGCTGTAACTCAAATTTTAGGTGCAATTCAGGTTTTAATGCCGCGATGGCTTTAAAGTAATCCTTGTCAAATTTCGGTACGCCTGCGGTGATCTCTAGTGTCGGGTCAGGTTTTATGTCCTCCCGTTTCATGGTCTTGAGTTCATGCAAAGGCGTGGCCGGGGCGGTGAGCTTCTCGTTTGCGGCCTTGCCCCAGAGGGTTTCGGTGCTGGTAAAGATACCGGCCAGGGCATAGTAGTCGCGCGTGGGAATGGGGTCATGCTTGTGGTCGTGGCAACGCGCGCAGGCAACACTCAGCCCCATGATTGCGGTACTTACCACGTTGATCTGGTCGGCAACCACATCCATATCAAAATTGTTGTTCATGGCCTTGGCTGGCTTGGCTCCAATGGCAAGAAATCCGGTGGCTATAAGGTTGCGGTCGCGCTCCTCATCGTTTTCTGCCTTTAGTAGATCTCCAGCAATTTGTTCAGTGAGAAACCGGTCATAGGGTGTATCGCGGTTGTAGGCATCAATCACATAATCGCGATAACGCCATGCGTGTGGGAAGGAGGCATTGCGTCCGAGTCCATCATCCCCGTTGGATTCGCCGTAGCGTGCCACGTCTAGCCAGTGGCGGCCCCATCGCACACCGAATTGGGGTGAAGCCAAAAGTTCATCGACCAGTTCTTCAGTGGCCTTTGGACTGTTGCGCTGGTGTGCTTTCACAAACCTCTCGACCTGTTTGATAGAAGGTGGCAGTCCGATTAGGTCGTAATACAGCCTGCGGATTAAAACCTTTGGATCGGAATCAACGGCCGGTTGCAGTTTCTCTTGCTCCATTCGCGCGAGTACAAAGTAATCAAGATCATCACGCGGCCAGTCGCCTTGTTTCACCTTGGGAGGGACGGGTTTTGCGATGGGTTGGAAAGCCCAGAGCGATTCATCGGTCATTTCCTGGGCAATGGGCGGAAAGGGCGCGCCCAATTTTATCCACTTTTCAAAATCGCGAATGACCTGTTCAGGCAGTGGCTTGTGGTGGGGTGTTTTTTCGTTGGCCGAACGCAAAGCCCTGCTGATGAGGCCAGCATCCGCCACGGGCATATCAAGCTTTAGCTTGCTCTTTGAATTCTCAGATTCAGCTGAGTGGCATTCGAAGCACTCCTTTACCAACACCGGCCGGATTTTATTTTCGAAAAACGCCCGGTCAGCCGCAGAAACCGTTTCTGTACTCCACACGGTTGCCACACTGCCAAGAATCAGGTCAAAAGCCAGCAGGCTGAGCATTATGTGGGTTCCAAAATTCATTGGTTCCGGTCCATTAGGCTAAGAGAACATACTGCTGAGGTCAAAGCTCTAAACGGGCTTTAGGCTGAGTAGTTCCTGAATTACATGGCCATGGACATCGGTCAGGCGGCGTTGGATGCCGTTGTGATAGAAGGTGAGACGTTCGTGGTCGATGCCAAGCAAGTGAAGTGAGGTGGCGTGAAAATCGTAGGAATAGGTGGGATTCACCGCTGCTTTCCACCCCAGTTCGTCAGTGGCGCCGTAGCTGACTCCGCCACGGATGCCGCCGCCGGCCATCCAAGCGGCGAAGGTTGGAGATTTTTCTCCCCAAGACGACGCAATATAAAGGCGTCAACCGGGTTGCGCACTACCATTGCCGACTCCTTTGCTTGGGGTACCTGCGGCCTCACCACCGGTTGCAATGACCAGTGCTCTTGTCCCCAGCCTTCAAGGATCGCTAGACCCAGGATAATAATGCTGCCATATCCCTTGGTCAAAATAGCTCCTTGATCGGCACCCCCATATCAGTGATGGGCACCGGCCGGTCGCCATCGAAAAGTTCCTTGCCCGGATTGATGCCCAAGTCAGCGAGGATGGTGGCGAAAAGGTCCGGGACACCGCAGGAATCCTTGATGGGCTTCTTGGAAAGTTCGTCGGTCACGCCCCAGGCGCCGCGATGCCGCAGTCCGCCGCCGGCCAGTACTACCGAAAAGGCCGAGCCTTGGTGATTCCGGCCTCCTCCACCGTCAAAGGATGAGGGTCGGCCAAACTCGGTGTTCACCACGATCAGGGTCTTGTCCAGTAGATTATGTGTCTTGAGATCGGCAATTAGGGTGGACATGGCCTTGTCGAGTTCCTGGATGAGGATATGCTGCTTTAGTTGGCCGTCATTGTGTGTGTCCCAGCCGGTGCCGTTGACGAAATTCATGTTGTGAGAGACCTCGATGAAACGCACCCCGCGCTGGATCAGGCGTCGCGCCAAAAGACAGCGTTGGCCAAATTCGCCTCCATAGGAATTGCGCAGGTCGGCCTTTTCCGATTTCAAATCAAAGACCTGCATGAATTTCGGGCCCGAAAGACGAAGGCTTTCCTGTAGTACATCATCGTAGCCGGCCAGGGTGTTTTCTCCGCGGACCTTTCGGGCACTTTCACGCATTCGTTCCAGCAGTGCTTCACGCCGTGATTGCCTGGAACTTGTGATGCGGGTGGGGCGTTTTAATCCGGCGGGACCCGCATCGGTGTCCAGCAGGTAAAGGAAGCCGGCCTTGGAACCAAGGAATCCGGGGCCTCGCGAGAAATTCGGGTAACCGATGACCACGTAGGCGGGAACGCCCTTGGCGGTCGCGCCGCGTTCAGCGGCCACGATGGATCCCAGGGATGGATAAACCGTGGTGCCGCTGACATTGCGACCGGTGTGCATGCGGTTGGAGGCCGCGGCGTGTTCATCGATCACGTCATGGTTCACCGTGCGCACGGCGGTGATGTGGTTCATCGCTTTGGCACACCCTGAAAGGTGTTCGCATACCTGCACGCCGGGCATAACTGTGTCGATGGCGGGGTAGTAGCTACCCGCCTTCTTGGCCTTGGCATCGCCGAGGGTCTTGGGGTCCCAGGTGTCGACCTGTGCAGCACCGCCACCGAGCCAGATATGAATACAGTGCTCGGCTTTCCCCTTGGGAAAATGAACGGGCTTGCCTCCGGTATCCCTGGCGAAGGAAAATCCTCCTGTTCCGGCCAGGGCGAGGCCACTGGTGGTCTGGATAAATTGGCGTCTATTCATGGCAAATAAAAAAATTCAGGGGAGTTCATCAGTGCCCAGAGCATGTCTTCCATGCGCTCACGCCAGTCGGTCTGCAGGGCCACGGTGGGTGGGTCACCTTCACGCGCACGTTTCTCAAGCTCGATCTTGATCCGGTTGGCCTCCTCCGAAAGGTGGTTGGACCATGAGACGTGACGAAGCGGTTCGCGCCGGGTCACCGGCTTGCGGCGACCGGCGGGAATGATGCGCTGCTCGAAATCCTCCTCAAGTAGATTGGTGTAAAGTTGGCGTTCATCCGAGGTCGGCTTGCGACTTAAGACGCGAAGGAAGACCTGGTTGATCAGTTTTTCCAGGGTAAGGTCCGGGCGCGTCGCGATGGCGGTTAGGGCATGGTCTTCACTCAGCGTGGTAACCCAGACCCCAAGCGAACCATTGGCGACAATGGCCGGTTGGCGCATGTTGGGGGTGACTTCACGGATGCTTTTGGGTTCCTGACGGGACGGTCGCCAGCCGAAGTTCTCCAGCACATCAACAATCGCCTGCGCCTTGGGAATGGCCAAGCTCGGACGGTCGCGTTCGTTGGAGAGCGAGGTGAATTCCCAGGCCCTGCGCGGATGGCCAAGGCTGATCATTGCCTTGGCGTTCTGGGTGCCGTCATTGTCCATTGTCAGTTCCTCGGATACCAATGGTTTTCCGGCGATGGAGAATAGTGAATCAACAACCTGCTCGGCAGTCATGCGCCGCTGCACCGGAGCCGAGAAATTCGCTTTTGCACCGGGCTCAATGGGCATGGCCCGCCGCTGGTAGGCGGCTGAGTTGAGGATCAGGCGAATAACGTGTTTTTGATCGTAGGAGTTGGTGATCAGTTCACGGGCCAGCCACTCGAGCAAATCCGGATGTTTGGGTTTGGAGGCCTCCCAGTCATCAACCGGGTCCACCAGGCCTGCTCCCATCAACTGTTTCCAGAGCCGGTTTACGATCACCTTAGGAAAACGCTCGTTGCCCGGTGAGGTGATCATCGCGGCCAGTTTTTCCCTCGGATCCTTTGCTTTACGTAAAAGCCTGGGGTTGACGGTTGCCAGGAAATTTTGAGCGAAGGGGCCGGGCCAGACTGGTTCCACTGTTGAGCCGGGTTTCAAGGTGATCTCGATCAGCGGCTTGCGTCCTTCAAAGGTGGTGACAGGTACAGAGGAACTTGCGGGCAGCTTGATGGGGTCGCGGTTCAACATGGCGGCCAGTTGAAATAGATCCTGCTGCTTGGAGGCGTGATAGGGGGCATCGTGGCAGCGGGCGCACTTCATCTCCACACCCAAAAAGGCTGTACCCAGAATGTGCGCCTTGGCCGCCATTGGAACATCGTTTTCTGCAGCCAGGCCAAATCCCGCCGGACCACCGGCCTTGGAGTCGCCCTTCATCATTACCAGTTCAGTGACAAACCTGTCCATGGGCAGGTTGTCGAGCAGCCCCTCGTATATCCAGAAACGGAACGGACCGGAATTATTCAGGCTTGGCTTGAGGATGTTCGGGTTTTCGGCCAGAACATCCTGCCAGTAGGCCGTCCAATGATCAGCCCACCTGTTATCAGCAAGCAAACGTTCAATGACTCTGGCCCGGCGGTCCTTGGCGGGGTCCTTCAGAAAGGATTCAATTTCTGTCTGACTGGGAACCACGCCGACCGTGTCCAAGGTGACCCGACGCAGGAACTCAAGGTCTTGAGTCTTTTTGGTGGGCACAATTTTTCCGGATTCAGAATAGGAGGCGCCTTCACGAATCCATTGGGTGATCAGTTCGCGTTCGGCCTCTGAAAGCGGTTTGCCCTTGGGTGGCATGATGTCATCGCCTGCCTGCGGGTGAATCATTTTAAGGAGCAGGCTCTCCTCAGGCTTGCCGGGAATAATGGCGGCAGTTTCCGAGTCGCCACCCTCAAGAGCGGCCTCACGTGAACTCAAGCGAAGCCCCCCCTTTTTTTTCTGGTCGTGGCACCGGTAACATCGCTCGCCCAGAATGGGCCTGATCTTTTGCGTGAAACCAATTCCCCCAGCCGTTTTTGCCGTCGCGGCATTGGCTTTTGCCCAGGAATCTTCCAGGAAGGCATCGATACTCTTGTGTCTAAAGGGTTTCTTTTTTGTGATCACCTCGCGGGCTGATGTGTGGCGTCCGGTCCAATAGTCTGCCTCAGACTGCCGAAGTGCCACGCGCCGGGTTCTGTTTAGTTTCTGATAATAGCCCATGCGCTCGCGTCGGTAGGTCTCCCAGCTCTGGTCAGTCAACGGGACTATGCGCTTACCCGGAGTTAGCAACGTAAAGCCGCCATCCTTGTTTCTCGCGCTAAGGCTGGTTTCGCCGAGGGTCGCACGGACGCGGCCGTTGCCGGCAATCATTTCCAGAACCACCAGATGATTGCGCCCCTCCCCCTTGAGCTTCACCAGTTGCTCGCGATCTCCCGGTCCGAGGTAACGCAGGTCTTTGCCTTCCGCTGCAACCGCCTCCCGGACATCATTGTGTGCGCCGCCGCTGAAATTTCCGTAGTTAATCTCGGCGATGACTTTGCCATCAAGCCAGACCCGTCCCTTGCCTCGCACGCGCAACAGCCACTCGTGTTCGCCTTCGGGCAGTTTTATCCTTGCCGCCGCACGCAGAAGAAACGGGTTTGACCAGGCTTCACGCACGCCTGAGTCAGAGTATTTTTCAGGAATCTGGAAGAAACCGAACACATCCTCATCATAGCTGATGGCCGGTTTTCCAAAACGGCGTGGCCAGGAGCTGCTCCTGCTCAAGGCTTCCACAATCTCCACCCGCACCTGGCCCGGTTTCAATGATCCACTGACGAACTTGGGCACGTAAGGCTCGATGGGATAGCGTTGGGTAAGTTGTTCCTCTGAAAGAATGCGACGATACAGTGCCACCTCGTCCATTTGGCCCCGGAAGCCCGCGGAGGTGACTCTGCCCATTGAAGAGCCAACCCAGAGATCATCATCATCCACGATGGGTGGCTGGGTGGTGGCTCCAGCATATTCAGGATTCCAGCCTCCCTTGATGCGTTCGCCATCAATGTAACCCCGAATGCTCTCGGGCTTGCCAAACAGGTAGGTCACCGCGATGTGGTGCCAACCTGAGCCGAGCGGAAATCCCTCGGAGGAATCCCACCGATGCCAGGCGCTCTTGTGGGCGCCAACGGTGCGACTGCGAAAAAGAAAACTAAGATGGACTGAATTGCCCGAACGAAAGATGCGCAGGCCGTAGTTCTGGTTATGGGGCTGCTGGCCGCGGTTGTTGGTGCGTCCCTTGCCGAGGATGTACATCGTGGCACCTGCCTTCAAATCCTTGTCCGGATTGACCCAGGCCTCGATGGTGATGGGGTCGCCGTTGTCAAAATCAAACTGGCTGCCCGGGCCGATATCCTCCACCCGAATGACTCCGGTAACCTCCCTGGTGCCGTTCCCGAAACGTGCAGCGAGATTATCCCTGGTGAACGACTTGAACTGCTTGGAGGTCGGCCCTGGTTGGCCAAATCCGACCTGACCCTCCGCCTCGCCCAGGTCCGCCCGGTTTTTTTCAAAGGACCACCACGCCACCGGCAGAAGCTGCTTTACCTGCTGATGATAGGCCGAGTCCGCAGACGTCTTGGGCTTTGGTTGGGCACCCATCACCATTGAGGCTGTCACCAGAGAAAGCACGGTGCTGGGTAGAGTACAATGGAGTATTTTGATCATTGTTTGGTACGGTCTACCATTAAAAGAAAAACTCTATTCTCCGACGCCTTCATCCCGTTTGCGATTCAATCCGCTTCGGTCTCTTATGCCAATACTTCCCTGATGACATTACCGTGGACATTGGTAAGTCGGCGTTCGATGCCATTATGGTAAAAGGTAAGCTGTTCGTGGTCCAGTCCCAAGAGGTGCAGGATGGTGGCGTGGAAGTCATGGGCGGTAATGGGGTTTTCCTGTGCCCTGAACCCAAACGGGTCGGTGGCGCCATAACTCATGCCGCCCTTGACGCCGGCGCCGGCCAGCCAGGCGGTGAAGCCATTGGGATTATGGTCACGCCCGTAGGTGCCTGCCTGGAACATCGGCATGCGGCCAAACTCGGTGGCAAACACGACCAGGGTGTCCTCCAGCAGGCCCCGCTGTTTCAAGTCCCTCAACAAACCCGCGACAGGTTGATCGAGGATTTCACCGTGTACATCGTATTGTTCCTTGAGTTTCGAATGACCGTCCCAGTTGATGCGTCCGCCTGAGGCATAGGCCCCATTAAAGAGTTGCACGAAACGCACTCCACGCTCAATCAGGCGCCGGGCGAGGATGCAGTTATTGGCAAAGGCGGCCTTGTGTCCGTTGGAACTGTCTGCGCCGTAGAGACTGCGGATGTGTGCTGGTTCAGTCTTAAAGTTGGCGGCCTCGGGCACAGTCAACTGCATGCGCGCGGCGAGCTTGTAGCTGGCTATGCGCGCGGCCAGCGGGGCGCCCATGTCGCCGAGGCCGATGAAGAGCACTGACATGGCGCTACTGGAGGGTGGGTCGCCCGCGCATTGCCGGTCTCTGCGCG
>JASLKQ010000006.1 GCA_030747505.1 Verrucomicrobiota bacterium
CGGGGCATATCCTTTTTGATCCCCCGCCAGTCTGTGAAAACGTTCCGGGTGGATATCAGGACCGTCTCGCCCAGAAGAGCATCGCCTCCACAGTGATGACCGTAGCTGCCGGCATAGGTGCTAACGTAATGACATCTTCCTCCACCTGCTGATTGCGCTCCGTAGTTAGCCCGACCCCATCCGGGAGCCACTCCCTTAAGCTTCCCTTGCACTTTCTCAAGGTCATTATAACGCTTCATCTTTGGATCAGACGGCGAAAGAACTGTATTTACATTCTGCAAATCCCCACGAATAAGCGGATTGGTCAGCACAAACCTGATGTCTGAACTGTGCCACCAATGCATCCAACGATAGTTCGCTCGTGTTTTTTGGTACTCACCCTGAGAGCCATGTTTGCCGGTGTATACAGCACGTCCAAGCTGCTCATAATCGGAGTTATAAGACTGAATCGCGTCTACATCAGAAGCTACATGCCAAGGCATCTGGTTATCCATTTCAGTGGCAAAGCCCGTGTAAGCCTTCGCCAGAGAACCGCAATTATTGGAGCACTTCATGCGGTTGGCTTTCTTCTTGGCCTTGGCCAAGGTGGGGAGAAGCATACTGGCAAGTATGCCGATGATCGCAATGACCACGAGAAGCTCGATCAGAGTAAATCCTCGTGCTTTTGTATGTTTTTTCATTTTTTTGGTTGAATTATGAACTTACAAGGTAAGCTCAGGGTTGCATTTTCTGTTTCTAACCCGCCCGAAGTTAGGCAGCAACTTCACAAGCCACAGCCAGACCCATTGCGGGTACTCAATGGCACACCTAAAGCATAGACTATGCCATTTTCATATTAAATGATAAGTGCCTTTATAGTGACCTTAAAACCCTAAAATTAACCTGACTAACCAGATTTTCCGCCTGAATGTGAAATACAAAACTTGCTGGCGATGTCCGCACCCCAAAAAATGTCATAATTAACGCGCAAATGTCGTGATTCTCACGCGTTTTTTCACCGGCAAGGCGAAGACCCATGAGACTCACGGTTTTTATCTGAGGCCGGACCTTCCCTCCCAAAAGTCACCCCCATATTTTTCCTGTCACCTCACCCTTAACACGCAGTATGGTCCGTGCCGGAGAAAAAATGACTGACTCAAGCGCCCCAGAAGAAGCCCCTCAAGAGCCTGATCCTTTGGTTGCGGCGCTGGAAGAACATCAGGGCAATCTTTACTGGGCGGTGAAATCAATCGCCCGGCGAGTGGAAACCAATGCCAAGGGAGAAGTTACACTGCTTTTTATCAAATATCCGGTAAAAGTGAGCGATGAGGGATTCAGGTTAATCGGGCAACTCAAGAAACTCGAGAGCCTCGATGCCACCGACGCCGCAATCACCGATGCGGGTTCCGTTCATTTGGCTGAGCTTCAGCACATGAGAGAGTTAATCCTAGATATTACGGCTCTGGGTGATGAAGGACTGTCTGCTATCAGTCAGTTGCAGTCCCTAAAACGTCTTTCCCTCTCAGCTACACGGGTCGGAGATCTGGGGTTAAAGGTCATTGCCAAGCTGCACGGCCTGGAATCTCTGGATCTTTCCGGGACAAACATCACACATGTCGGGCTGAAGTATTTGCGGCCCCTCTCAAACCTTACTCACTTGGATTTGGGAGAGAATGGTATACGCGATGACGGAATTATCCACCTCCGGGCGTTCCAAAAATTGCAAAGCCTAACCTTAAATTATAATCGGCTGACCGACCACTCAGCCGATTGGCTCAAGGGCTACAAACAATTGAAGTTTTTAAACCTGAAGGGCAACCTCATCTCCGACAAAAAAAAGGCGGAACTGATCGAGTGCATGCCACGTACCTCGATCAATACGTAAAATTCTCTCAGTTTCTTACGCAATGGGGCTTATATTAACCTGCTCATAAAATAACCCTTACAAGTCTCCACAACAGGAACTATGTGTCCCTTCTGCCGCTTCAGTAGACACCGACTCCTCGATCGGTCCCCGCTTCATGTGCACCATCACGAGACTCACATCAGCAGGCGAAATGCCTGAGATTCGGGAGGCTTGACCCAAGGTGGCGGGGAGATGCTCCAATAGTTTCTGGCGCGACTCATTGCGTAAGCCTTTAATTACCGCGTAATCCACCCAACTGGGAATCTGCTTATCTTCCATCTGGCGAAACCGCGCGACCTCATCCTCCTGCCTATTAATATATCCTTCGTATTTTATAGTAATTTCTACCTGGCGCTTTATTTCTTCCTCCAGCGTTTCGTCCCGCGAAGGTAACTGATCGTAGGTCATTTCGCTGCGCTTCAAAAGTTGAGACAAAGAACCGTGCCCCTCATTTGTGGAATTCAGCCTTTTTATCTCCGATTCGATGGTCCTCTTCTTCTTGGAAAAAATATCGAAATAGCTCTTTTTTATAACTCCTATATCGTTGCCGATTTCAGTTAAGCGCATGTCTGCATTATCCTGGCGCAACAAAAGCCGGTATTCAGCCCGGCTGGTAAACATCCTGTAGGGCTCTGCGGTTCCCTTGGTAATCAGGTCATCTATCAGCACTCCGATGTAGGCCTGGTCACGCCTCAACACAATCGGCTCCTTGCCCTGAACTTGTCGGACAGCGTTGATTCCTGCCATCAGCCCTTGAGCCCCTGCCTCTTCATAGCCGGACGTCCCATTGATCTGACCGGCCAGATAAAGGTTCTTACAAGGCTTGGTCTCAAGAGAAGGATTCAGTTGCCTTGGAGGAGCATAGTCATATTCCACAGCATAAGCAGGCCGAAGAATTTCAGCGTTTTCACAGCCCTTAATCGTGCGCACCAAATCATATTGAACCTCGAAAGGCAGACAGGTGGAAAGACCATTCACATACACTTCATCAGTGGCAATCCCCTCAGGCTCGATAAAGATATGGTGAGATTGCTTGTCGGCAAAACGCATGATTTTATCCTCAATAGCCGGACAATAACGCGGCCCAACCCCCTCAATTTTACCAGAGTACAGTGGAGATTTTTGTATATTATCGCGGACGATGGCGGCTGTCTGCTCATTGGTATATGAGACCCAGCACTTCAATTGGCCATTAAGACGATCAAGGATAGATCCTGGCGGGTATTTGCCATCAGAAAGACTATTCTCCGAAGAGTTGAGAGATGATTGTTCCACGTGGAACAAATCGTCTTTCCAGAAGGAAAAATAGGGCACGGGCTCATCTCCCGGCTGCTCCTCCAAAACCGAAAAGTTAATGGAACGCTTCAGCAGGCGTGGCGGAGTGCCGGTCTTTAGTCGCCCCAGCTCGAGCCCCACTTCAGCCAGTGCCGCCGATAGACCTGTTGCAGCACTTTCCCCAGAACGCCCACCTTTTTGCTGGGCCTCACCCACATGGAGCAACCCTCGCAGAAATGTCCCCGTGGTGATCACAACCGACTGACCATGGTATTCCACCCCCATCCCGGTCCTGACCCCATAAACCTCCCGGTCCTTGTGTAAAAGACAGTCCACCTGACCCTGTTGAATGGTTAGATTAGGCTCCTTTTCACACACCCATTTCATCCGAAATTGGTAGGCCTTTTTATCGCACTGGGCACGAGGTGCCCAAACCGCAGGACCTTTTTTAAGATTGAGCATTCTGAATTGGAGCCCGGTCATATCCGTGCATTTGCCCATCTCACCTCCCAATGCATCTATCTCACGAGCCAAATGCCCCTTCGCCAACCCACCAATGGCAGGATTACAGCTCATTTGGCCGATAGTATCGGCATTGGTGGTGAGCATCAAAACCTCCGCCCCCATACGGGCACCAGCCAGTGCGGCCTCGACCCCAGCGTGCCCTGCGCCGACCACAATGACATCGAAGTCTTTAGGATAACGGAAGCTCATCTGAATCGGAGCGTGTAAATGTGTACTGGGCATCGAAACGCCCTTCCCCGGCAATCTTCTTCAAGCGCCCATTGGCACTTAGATGCTCGCATATCTGATATATTGTCTCTACCTCATCGACTGCCTGCATTTCCATCGCCAAATCATCCACACACAGCGGATGTCCATCACGCCTCATTAGGCATTCAAATAGATCCATTTGCAGATCAATTACCCGCTGCGCCGCCTTTTTACCCGCTTCCACGCCTGGTTGATGGTATGCATTAATGTTAACCAAAGATGCATAGAATCCTACTGCCCGCTCATAAAGCGCAATCAAAACTCCGATAGAAAATGCTGATACATCCTTCACTGTGATCGTGATCGATTCGCGACCGCCTTCATACAAGGCCCTCCGGGTTCCCTGAAAGAACCCACTGAGATAATCCCCAGAGGTAATGGCCTCATGTTCCACGTGGAACAATTCGCCAGATCGCTCTTTTTGGACCTGAATAAAGGTGGCAAAGAAGTTCGGAACTCCGTCCCGCAGTTGCTGAATATATGCGTGCTGATCGGTCGAACCCTTGTTCCCGTAGACTGCAATGCCCTGATTTACCACGTTGCCCTCCAAATCTTCTTTTTTTCCTAGCGATTCCATGATAAGCTGCTGTAAATAGCGCGAAAAGAGCTCTAAACGGTCTTTATATGGCAAAATAACCATATCTTTATCACCTTTACCGTTACAGGAGTGCATCCAGGCTAGTGCGAGCCGGGCAGCCGGGTTGAAATTAATATCTTCCTTTCGGGTTACTTCATCGCAGGCAGCGGCACCAGCCAGCAGTTGATCAATATCCACTCCCTGAAGCGCGGCAGGTAAAAGACCCACTGTGGAAGTCTCACTGGTTCGGCCCCCTACCCAGTCCCACATTGGAAAGCGTTTCAGCCAACCATCCTTCTGGGCGACCTGATCGAGGGCGGACCCTGCCCCAGTAATCGCGCAAGCATGCTCTGAAAAGTTCAACCCAGCTCGATCGTAAGCTGCCTTGGCTTCCAGCATCCCGTTTCGCGTTTCCTTAGTGCCTCCCGACTTGGAAATGACAATTGAAAGTGTCCTATCGAGAGAATTCCCTATTTCTGACAAATCTTTATCGATACCGTTTGGGTCTGTGTTGTCAAAAAACCAAATTTTCATGCGATCTAAGCTTGAATCACCTAATGCATGAGATACGAACTGAGGGCCCAATGCCGATCCGCCAATCCCAATAATAATGAGGTTCTCAAAAGGGCCCCCTGAGCCAGTGATCTCACCGCTGTGGACGCCCTTGGCAAATTCCTTCACTGAAACTACCGCTTCATCAATCTCCTGCTTAATTTGCTCTGTCGGAGCCAGAGCTGAGTTGCGCAACCAGTAATGACCCACCATCCTGTCTTCGTCAGGGTTGGCAATGGCGCCTTTCTCCAGATCTGCCATATCAGAAAAAGCCTTACCAATAGACTCTTGATGGGATTCAAAGAACTCATCGGCTAAATCCAAACGGCTCAGGTCAAGGCTCAGCCCAATTTCATCGTGAAAAGTCGTGCGCTCTTTGTAGCGCTCCCAAAGTTTAAGTGCGTCTGTTTCCATGGGGGAAGGGGAGCATATACAGTAAGGCCCCTCATCAGCAAGCTGGCGGTGAAGCCCTTTTTTTGGTAAGGAATTCTCTCCAGAGGGTCAAAATGAGTAAAAATCGTGTCCTAATCTTCGATACAACACTGCGCGATGGCGAACAATGCCCGGGTGCCTCCATGAATTTGCGGGAGAAACTGGCTGTAGCCCGCCAGTTGGGTGCACTGAAAGTGGACGTGATAGAAGCTGGTTTCCCAGTCATTAGTGATGGCGATTTTACTGCCGTCCAGACGATCGCCAAACAGATCAAGGGTCCTCAAATCGCGGGCTTGGCGAGGTGTGTTTCCAAGGACATTGATGCAGCTGGAGCCGCCGTGAAGCCGGCTGGAAAACGCGGTAGAATCCACGTTTTTCTGGCGACTTCCAAGATCCACCGGGAACACAAGCTGGGCAAGGCCCAGGATGAAATTCTCCGCCTCGCCGTAGAAGGCGTTAAGCGGGCACGTAAATATGTAAAGGACGTAGAATTCTCTCCGGAGGACGGGTCTCGGACCGAACCTGATTTTCTCGTAGAAATCTGCAAAGCCGTCATCAAGGCTGGAGCCATCACCGTCAATATCCCTGACACCGTCGGCTGGGCGGTCCCTGATGAGTTTGGAGAACTCATCAGTCATTTACATGAAAATGTGCCTGAGTTCCAGAGCGGTAAAGCCATCATCAGTGTCCACTGTCACAATGACCTGGGTCTGGCGGTTGCCAATTCACTAGCCGCAGTCCGTGCGGGGGCCAGACAGGTCGAGTGTACGGTTAACGGCATTGGCGAACGTGCCGGCAACGCCGCCATGGAAGAGGTGGTGATGGCCCTCAAAACCCGCAAGAATTTCTACCGCGGATTTTCCTGTGGATTGGAAACCAAAGAGATCGTGAAGGCCTCCAAGCTGGTTGCCCGGATGAGTGGGCTGGGAGTACAACGTAGCAAGGCTATCGTGGGGGAAAATGCCTTCGCACACTCGAGCGGAATCCATCAGGACGGCATCCTGAAAAAACGTGAGACCTACGAAATCATGAACCCCAAGCACGTAGGCTGGGGTAAGACCGAGCTCCCCCTCACCAAACATAGCGGTCGTGCTGCCGTAGCCGCGCGGCTGAAACATCTGGGCTTCAAGATGGATGTAACCGAGGTCAGCTCCATTTTCGATAAGTTTAAGGAAATCGGGGACAAGAAAAAATTTGTCTATGATGATGACTTGGCCGCATTGGTCGAAGGCCACATCACCACCGTGCCTGAGACCTGGGCATTGGATTATCTAAACGTGAGTACCGGCAACCAAACCGTGCCCACGGCCACGGTACGCCTCACCAAAAAGGACGGCAACAAGACCCGGATCGAGCAGGACGCCGGCATTGGTGATGGCCCTGTGGATGCCTCCCTGAAGGCCATTGACCGTATCTCCAAAACGAATGGAAAACTGATGGATTACACCATTAGGGCGGTATCTCAAGGCAAGGATGCTCTGGGTGAAGTTACTCTGAAGGTCGATTTCGGTGACGGCGATCTCGTGACGGGGAAGGGTGCCAGCACCGACATTATTGAGGCCAGTGCCCGGGCTTACCTGAATGCGGTTAACCGCTATCTAAACAACGGTCGGAAAGGCCGGAGACGTAAGCCACGTCTTCCCTAGAGTTGAAGATAAAACGATCATTGTCTCAGTTAAAGTGTACCACAGACTTTTCCTTTCCTAGCACTTGCTTCATTACTACTTGAAGCCTAACGTGGGGCCGTGAAGCCTATCTATTTTGCCATAACTTTAATGGCGCTATACACCTGTCTGCACGCCGGAGACAAAATTGGGGTAGTCCAAAAGGTCGCCCCCAACGTTTACTTTCATCAAGGCAATATCGATAAGGGCCACTGCAATCAGGGTTGGATTATCTTCAGGGAATTCGTCCTCGTAATCGACAGCAATTTCCCCAGCGGCGCAGCTGAAGTCTTACCGAAAATCAAAGCCACAACCAAAAAACCAATTAAGTATGTGGTGGATACCCACCACCACGGCGACCATGCCTATGGGAACCAAACATGGGCAGAAGCAGGAGCCACGGCCATTGCTTCTGAAGGGGCTCTACAGGAAATGAAAAAATACGAAACCGGATTTTTTGGAGGACATCCACTGGGCCGATGGGAATGGGCAGCCAAAAGCCGGGCGGATGTACGAAACAGCAAGCTCCTGCCACCCCAGATCACATTTAGAAAAAAGATGGTATTTGATGATGGCCAAATGCGCGCTGAGTTACTCTACCTTGGCAACGCACACACGCACGGAGATGTGTTTGTGTGGTTGCCCAGGGAACGCATCCTGTTTAGCGGAGATGCCTGCGTAAATGGCCCCTACAATTATATGGGGGACGGCAATTCTCTGGACTGGCCAAAGACTCTGGATGCCGCCAAAGCACTAAGGCCCAAAACCATTTGTCCCGGGCACGGAGCAATGGCCAATGGCAGTTTGATTGATGATCAAAAAGCCTATTTTATTACGCTCCAGAAGCAGGTCCTGCCGCTGGTAAAAAGAAAGGCTTCGCTCGAACAGCTGACCGGCCAAGCAGAAGCGATTCGAGCCAAGGTTCTAAAGAATAAAAAAATTAGCCGTTACGTTGGAAATAAGTTTGCAGATCAACTGAAAAAAATTTATGGGGATTTTACCGGCCAAACATTGGGGCGCCTTGATGTAGTTAAAGAATCTGAAAAAAACAAATAACAATGAAACTCACACTTCAATTCATTCTCTTTCTTGCTTTGGTATCTACCCTAGCCGCGGCAGAATCCGGAACCAAATGGTGGAAAGGTAATTTGCACACGCACTCCCACTGGAGTGACGGAGATGATTACCCTGAACAAATCGCGAAATGGTATAAAACTCACGGCTACCATTTCCTGACCCTTACCGATCACAACACCCTGCAAGAAGGCGAACGTTGGATTGATGTCATGAAGAGTAAAGGTGGGCCACCCGCCTTTACCAAGTACTTGAAGGATTGGGGGAACGATTGGGTTCAAACCCGAACCCAGGAAGGACGCCAAGAAGTACGCCTGCGCACTTTTCAAGAATTCCGAAAGAAACTCGAAACTCCTGGAAGGTTCTTATTAATTCAGGGTGAAGAAGTAACCGACAGATGGAAAACCGCTCCTGTCCATATGAATGCAACCAATTTGCGCGAACTGATTAAGCCTCAGGGAGGCAACAGCGTTTATGAAGTCATGCAACGCAATATGAACGCATTGGCCGCCCAACGTAAGGCTACGGGACAACCGATGTTTTTACATCTAAATCACCCGAATTTTGGCTGGGGAGTCACTGCAGAGGATCTCATGAAAGTTAAAGGAGAGCAGTTTTTTGAGGTCTACAACGGGCATCCTTCAGTCCGCAATATTGGAGATAAAACACATGCCAGCACCGAACGGATGTGGGATATCATTAATACCCGCAGACTCGGAGAACTGAACATGAACATTCTCTATGGATTGGCCACCGATGATTCTCATAACTACCACGGAATGACGCCAGCCCGCAGTAACTCAGGACGAGGCTGGGTCATGGTTCGTGCATTAAATCTCGAGCCAACGGCTTTAATTAACGCGATGGAATCAGGCGATTTTTATTCCAGCACCGGAGTTACCCTGAAAGAACTAAAACAGACAAAAAAGGAAATCTCCATCAACATTGCTTCAGAGAAGGGTGTTCGCTACACCACTAAATTCATTGGCACGCGCAAAGGATACGACCCAAAGAATGAACCCTACACCGTACCGAGCGGAGCAAAATTACGTGTCACCCACCGCTACAGTGACGATATTGGACAGGTCCTAGCTACCGTGAAGGGGCCAAACGCAACTTACCGGTTAAAGGGAAACGAACTATTTGTAAGAGCCCAAATCGTATCATCCAAACCACAGAAGAACGCCATCACTCCTAACGCAACCGAGATGGCTTGGACTCAACCTATCTCTCCATAAAAAAAAGCCGGACCAGGTGGCCTGAAGGCGGCCGTCCTGGTCCGGTGAACACAGAAACAGTACAAGTAGGCTACTGCAGGTAACGGCTCCGATTGTACTGGATCAGAGCCTAAATTCGCTTTTGTTTACGGGTCCAGCAGCACCCTCCTTGGTGGTACCACTGCATGTGAGCTAACCAGCAATTAGCCTGAGTGTCAAGAACAGCATTTGTTGAAATCACACCACTGGTGGTGTGTATAGAAAAAATCAGGACCAGATGGAGTAGATAAAGCTAATCTCCCAATAATTTACGCATTGCCTCTTTTGCCGCATCTTCTCGGCTAATTTCACCCTCTGAACGCTCGATCTTTTGGTAATTGCGGCGGGCAAAATCGAAGTATTCGCAGTAATTATTATGGTCCTTTTCATCCACCGGTTCGGCTCTGCGTTCACGACATTGGTGTGCAACGATCTGGTCATAATGAATGCAATTACGGCAGCAACGAAGGTCGGTATTACAGCCTTCGCAGGCATCACGGCGTCCCGGTAAATGGGCCGAAATCCATTCTCTTCCACAACTGAAACAATGGCGCGTCATGCTGACTGGTAGCCTACTTAGGTGAGTAAGTCAGGACAAGTTTTCCGTGTCTAGACTGGCTCTGAAATTAGCCTTGGACTCCCTTTGAGTGCCTACCATCAATTACTGAGTGCAACCATCGATTTTCTGCAACAGCAGAAATCACGTGGCCAACGCCATGTGCAGGTAGACCCAGCCAAGTTGGCGGCACTGATGCGCGCTCCACAAGCAACCCAGCCGCATACCGCGACCACTCAACAGCCTTCCTCAGTCGGCACTAAGGCCGATTCCTTTGCGGCGTTACGCGAAATGGTGCAGACCTGCACGCAATGTCCGAACTTGGTTTCCTCCCGAAAAAACGTGGTTTTTGGTGTGGGGAACGAGTCGGCAGACCTAATGTTTGTCGGGGAAGCCCCCGGGGAGGATGAAGATGAGCACGGTGAACCTTTCGTCGGCAAAGCCGGTCAACTCCTTACCAAGATCATTGAAACCATGGGGCTAAAACGCGAAGACGTTTACATCGCCAACATTCTCAAATGCCGGCCCGATACTCCTGGTAAACGATACGGCAACCGACCTCCCACTGGTGACGAAATGGCCACCTGCTCACCGTGGCTGCATCGGCAAATCGAATTCATTCAGCCCAAAGTCATCGTAGCCTTGGGTAAAACAGCGGTGGAGGGTTTGCTAGAGCAGCAAGTAGCCATCACCCGCTTCCGCGGTACTTGGCAGACCTACCGTGACATTCCGCTCATGCCGACTTTTCATCCTGCCTATCTCTTGCGGAATCAGTCGCTCACCGAAAAACGAAAAATCTGGGAGGACATGCTCTCGGTCATGGGGAAACTGGATTTGAAAATTAGTGAGAAACAGCAGGGGTTCTTCCTGTCTAAATAGGCTTTTGGCTCGTTTTTGTGGCTATTTTGGGTTACAAAAGAGTCGTGCCATTAAAACAAACATTTGGATTCCTAGGTGCCGGACGCATGGCCTCCGCTCTGGCCGGCGGCATGGTGGAATCGGGCCTTATCAAAGGCCGACAACTGATTGCAAGCGATGTGGTGCAGGTGACCCTCAAGTCCTTTACCAAGTCCACAGGTGGACGTACCGCCAAGAGTAATGCCGAAGTGCTGCGCAAAGCAGATATTATTATTATCGCTGTGAAACCGCATCAGGTCATCGATCTTTTGAACGAACTGCCTGATCAAATCAACTCAAAGCACCTTTTTATTTCCATCGCTGCGGGAGTTACGCTGGAGCAGTTGGAGGAATCTCTTGGAGGCAAGGTTCGGGTCATCCGCGTTATGCCAAATACCCCGGCACTGGTGGGCGAGGGCGCCTCAGGGTTTGCCCGCGGCACTCACGCCAAAGTTGCAGATGCCAAGCTCACCCAACAAATACTGGAAGCTGTCGGCATAGCAGTGGAGGTCCCCGAACGGCTAATCAATGCGGTGACCGGTTTAAGTGGCAGCGGCCCTGCCTATGGCTTTCAAATGATTGAGGCCATGAGTGATGGCGCCGTCGCGGCTGGCCTACCCCGCGAACTGGCCACTCCACTGGCCGCACAAACACTTTTAGGAGCAGCAAAAATGGTGTTGGAAACAGGGGAACATCCCGGCAAACTTAAGGACATGGTCACCAGTCCCGGTGGCACCACTATTGAAGGGCTCCATGAAATGGAGGCCGCCGGGGTGCGTGATGGACTGATGAATGCAGTGCGGGCAGCTACTGATAAAGCAGCAAATCTAGGCTAAACATGGCGTTTCCTTCTCCATCAGAAAAACAGGCCAAAGTGTTGTGGTTTTCAGTCACCGCACTGGCTATCGCTGTATTTCTGGCACTCTTGGCATTGATGTTCTACGGCTTTGCTTGGCTGCTGGACCGACTATCGCCTGTATTATTGCCACTGGCTGTAGCAGGTATTCTGGCGTTTCTCCTCAATCCACTGGTGAATATATTTGAAGACAAAATGTCAGCCAAGGTGAGCCGGTTATTTCATAACATCCGGAACCCCAAGCGAGTGAAGGCCATCATACTGGTCTTTATCACTGCCATTGGAATTATCAGCACCCTCACGGTGATTGTGTTGCGCACAGTGGTCCCGGATGTAGTCCGCCTCGGCAAGGATGCCCAAATCGAGCAGATTGAACAAAGTACCAAAAAGTGGCTCCTCAAAAATCAGCAATCCGGTTTGGGAAAATTCATGCAACTTGATCAAGTTGATGCAAGTAGACTTGAGTTGCAGAGCCTCATAAAGCTGGATGCCGTCAGCTTCAAAGAACTTTCTGCCAAGGGACTTTCTAATGCGATTACCTGGATCGGAATGCTGGCGGGGCTAGCGTTGGTTCCGGTTTATGTGTTTTATTTCCTTCTCGAGGCTCAAACCATCCAGCGCAAATGGAGCGATTACCTGCCGCTCAAGGAATCCAAATTCAAAGAGGAGTCGGTTTTTATTCTCGAATCATTTAATGACTGCCTGGTTGTCTTCTTCCGCGGACAAGTACTGGTGGCGATCACCGTCGGAATCTGTTTGGCAATCGGCTTTTCTTTGATCGGTTTGCCCTACGGAATATTACTGGGACTGCTGGCGGGGATTGTGGGAATCATCCCTTATTTTGGAGTAATCGTTTCCACTGCACCCGTCCTGCTGCTTTCCTCAACCCAAGGAAACCAGATGAGTTTCTTTGGTATTGAACTGGGAGTTTATGCGCCCATCGTGGCCATAGGTGTTTGCGTCGCGGTACTTTTTCTCGAGAAAACAGTGATCCAGCCTAAGATCATCGGCGACAGAGTCGGGATGCATCCGGTGGCAGTTATCATCTCGGTCCTAATGGGCACCACTCTGGTAGGTGGGATCATTGGAGGTCTATTGGCCATTCCGGTCGCCATGGCGCTGCGCACGGTCCTCTTCCGATACGTATGGGTCAAACGCCAGATACCCCAAACCGCCGTCCAAATGGAAGCACTCTAGGGTAGTGCCTATTAAGAGGGCAAAACTCCTGGAATTTGGCGCACGTCAACCGCTTCCATGCCCGCAGCAAGGATGGCTTCCATGCCGATATCGGTGTCTTCATATGCCCGGCATTCATCTGGGGGCACACCAAGGAGTGCTGCTGCCTTCAAGAAAGTATCGGGCGCTGGCTTATGATTCTCAACATCATCAGCGGTGACCACCGCCCCAAACCAATCCAAAATCCCCACACCATCCAGGAGCGGCCTAATGTATTTGGTGCGGCCACCCGTCGCAACTGCCATGGGAATTTTACCTCGTGCTTCGCGAGCAATAGCGGCAATGGGCTCTATCAATTGCGCCTCGGGCATGAGTGGAATATACGCCTCCTCTTTCTGGCGCGAGACTTCAGCGGGGTCAAAATCCAAGCCCTGCTCTTCCTTAAGCATTTGAAGAATTTTCACCGATGGGACTCCACCCATGGCGTAATGCCGCTCTTCAGTGAACTCGATTCCATTGCGCTTGCAGGCGATATCCCAAGCGCGCCAATGCAGCGCCATCGAATCAACCAGTGTTCCATCACAATCAAAAATGAGTGCTTTAGGTTCCATCAAATCAGGCCTCAATCGCAGCAAGCTTTTCCTCAAGATCATGCTGAATAAGGGAATTAATCATCTCGTCAATTTCTCCCTCCATGAATTGAGGTAGGCTATGCAGGGTCAGTTCGATACGATGGTCGCTGACCCTATTCTGAGGGAAATTATAGGTACGAATGCGTTCATTTCGCTCACCGGTCCCCACCTGTGATTTGCGTTGAGCAGCGTATTTTGCCTGCTCCTCGGCCAACTTTTGATCTAACAATCGTGACCTTAACACCTTCATGGCCTTGGCCTTGTTTTTATGTTGGGATTTCTCATCCTGACAGGTGACCACCAAACCCGTTGGCTTGTGAGTAATCCGAACCGCTGAATCAGTCGTATTGACACTCTGTCCCCCTGGCCCACTGGACCGGTATACATCCACCTCCAATTCAGCAGGATCGATCTCCACATCCACTTCCTCCGCTTCAGGGAGCACCGCCACGGTCACTGTGCTGGTATGATTGCGCCCACTGGCCTCAGTAGCGGGCACTCTTTGAACCCGATGAACTCCACTCTCAAATTTCATCAGCTTGTAAACTCCCTCTCCGTTGAGAGCAAAGATCACTTCCCGGTAGCCGCCCAGTTCAGCAGCATTGCCCTCCATCAATTCATGACTCCATCCCTGAGCAGTAGCGTAGTGGGTATACATCCGGTAGAGGTCCCCCACAAACAGGGCTGCTTCATCACCACCGGCCCCGGCACGAATCTCAACGATGGTATTACGCGAGTCAGCTGGATCAGGAGGAACCAGGCCGAACTGCAGTTCCTTTTCCAATCGAGAAACTTCCTTCTCAAGAGCAGTCACCTCTTCTGCAGCCATTTCGGCCATTTCTTCATCTCCTCCATCAACCAAAGCGCGGTTTTCTTCCAGTTCCCCCTTTGCTTTGTCTAACTGCTCCCCTAGTTGAACAAGGTTTTTAAGGCGGGAATACTCACGCCCCAGTTCTTGTGCCCGCCGATTATTCTCGAAAACCTTGGGGTCCCCCAGCTCAACTTCCACTTCGGCCATGCGAGCGGCAAACTTGGCAATATGCGGCTGAAGATCCATGAGGGGCAAAAAAGAAACCACCCGCCTCGGAAATAACCGGGCGGGCGATTATTAAAATCGAATGGCTATTTCTTTCCTTTAGCCGCACGCGCTTCGGCCATCTTTTTGGCCTTGGCCGCCCGTTGCTGGAACTTGTCCACGCGGCCAGCGGTATCCACAAAGGTCTGCTGACCGGTATAAAAAGGGTGGGAAAACCCGCTAATCCCCATCGAGTAGAGCGGGTATTCTTCTCCTTCAAAGGCCCCTGTTTCCTTGGTAGGGGCACAGGAGCGAGTGAGAAACTCATCGCCTGTCCCCGTGTCTCGGAAGATAACCGGTCGATAGTTTTCTGGATGAATATCTTTCTTCATGGTTCGCTGCCTTTTGCTAAACAGGGCGCAGGAAAATAGCAGGCAAATCCATCAAAGCAAGCGAAATAGACTATTTTTCAGCGGGTTCAGTTACAATCTCCCCCTTCCGTTCCCGTTGGGGCATAATGGCACAGGCATCTTTACAGCCGAAAAACCGGCTGAGAATATAGCGGTTACGACTGATCAGACCGTACACCTTCTCCGCAACCCAGATGACCCCTGGCACCCACATAAACAGTGAAAAAGGGATGAGAAGCGGCATACGTAACCCCAGAAAGCGCAGGGCACGAGCCCCACGCAATACAGTACCATCAATCTTCACGCAGTGGATCGCTTCCATCAGCTTTTCGTGCGTGAGCCCCGGTGCCATTTGCAAACACGCAGGATCTGAAGCAGGGACCAATTGCGCCACGTTAAGCCAATCCAGCCACGTCAATACCCGCATCTGAAAGGTACACATGGCACATTCATCATCATATAGAAGTCGGTGTTTTTTCGGCTCGGCCATTCTCCACTGACAATCTACCTTGCCTCCCCCTAAAATCCAAGCCTGATGAGCCGAACTCTTAACACCCTCACCAACCTGTTCCCCCTCTGGGTTACCGTGTGCGGCGTACTGGCACTTTTCCAGCCTGCCTGGTTCACGTGGTTTCAGGGACCACTGATTGTTTGGGGGCTGGCAATCATCATGCTAGGCATGGGAATTACCTTATCATTGGAGGACTTTAAAAAAGTCGCACGTACTCCTCGGCCGGTCGCATTGGGTGTTATTGCCCAGTTTTGCATCATGCCTTTTATGGGTTGGGCCATCGCCTATGCATTGAATCTTCCGACTGAATTCGCTGCAGGACTGATCCTGGTCTCGTGTTGCCCAGGAGGAACAGCCTCGAACGTGGTGGTCTATATCGCACGGGCAAACATCGCCCTTTCTGTCCTTATGACCATGTGCAGCACTTTCGCCGCCATTGCCTTGACCCCGATCCTTACCCAATGGCTCGCTGGCAAATATGTGCCGGTCGATGCATGGGCACTCTTCCGGAGCACTGTCCAAATTGTGCTTCTACCCATCGTTATTGGGATGCTCCTTAACCGGTACGCACAAAAAACGGTCGAACGCGTTAAGCCAGCCGCTCCACTGGTTGCAGTAATCGCTATTGTACTAATTGTCGCCAGCATCCTTGGCGCCCGCGCCGAACAGATTCGTGAAAGTGGAGGCATTCTGCTTTTAGCCGTCACCTTGATGCATATGGGCGCTTTTGGCTTAGGGTATGGCATCACGCGTGTGTTAGGTTTTGAGGAACTGGTCCGTCGCACCGTCGCCATTGAAGTGGGCATGCAGAATAGTGGTCTGGGCAGTGCTCTGGCAGTGAAACATTTCACCCCATCGGCTGCGACCCCGTGCGCCATTTCGGCGATCATGCATTGTATCCTGGGAAGCTTTTTGGCAGCACTCTGGCGACGCGATGCCGAAAAGTTGAACAACGCTAAAGAGTCCGATAATCTTGGTCCTAAACCCCAAGACGAATCATGAGTGAAGAATCCTGTAATTTATCCGAGCGTGAATGTAAACCCTGCCAAGGAGGAGTCCCTCCCCTAGCTGGTGAAGAATTAACAACCCTGCATAACCAACTGGGAAACAATTGGGAGGTCATTGACGGGCATCATTTGGAGAAGCAATATTCCTTCAAGAATTTTGCTGAAGCTCTCGAGTTTACCAACAAAGTTGGGGCATTGGCTGAAGAAATCTTCCATCATCCAGATATCTTCCTAGCGTGGGGCAAGGTCAAGATCTCCATCTGGACTCACAAGATTGACGGCCTAAATGAAGCGGACTTCATTTTCGCCGCCAAAACCGATGCCTTGCAATAAAAGCAAGGTCTCACTTGCCCCTCGGTTGCGGCTACGGCACACTCAGCCCCGCTCCCAGTTATGAAGCAGTACAATAATTTTATTAATGGCCAATGGGTTGCCGCCGCTTCAGGCGACACCTTTACCAATTGCAACCCCGCCGACACCCGCGAGGAGGTGTCCGTTTACGCCAAAGGCGGCAAGGGCGACGCACAAGCCGCTATTGAAGCCGCACAAGCCGCTTTTCCCGGCTGGCGCGACACGACCCCACCTGCACGCGGAAAAATCCTTTCAGCAGTAGCCAATAATCTCGCCAGCCGACAGTCGGAGCTGGCGGAATTACTTTGCCGCGAGGAAGGTAAAACTAGAGTGGAAGCGGGCATGGAAGTGGGTCGTACAGTCGATATTTTCAGGTTTTTTGCCGGTCTCTCCTACACCATCGGCGGGTCTGTGGTCCCCCACGACCTACCCAATAACATGCTCTATACCAAGCGTGAACCGCTGGGTGTTGCCGCACTGATTACTCCATGGAATTTTCCCATCGCCTTGCCTGCGTGGAAGTTGGCCCCCGCCTTGGTGAGTGGCAATTCCGTGGTGCTTAAGCCTGCATCCCTCGCCCCGGCGATGACCCTGGAAATTGCCAAGGCATTTGAGGAAGCAGGCCTGCCTGCGGGTGTTTTAAATGTCGTGGTGGGTAGCGGCAAGGAAGTCGGCGATGAACTAGCCACCAACCCTGCTGTTCAAGCCCTGTCCTTCACCGGCTCACACGAGATAGGTCAGGGCATCTACCAGCAACTGGCCCCACGCATGACGAGGGCACAGATGGAGATGGGCGGCAAGAACCCCACTATCGTTTTGGCTGATGCGGACTTGGATTACGCAGCCAAGATCGTGGCCATGGCCGGCTATATGATGACCGGACAGGTTTGCACCGCAACCAGCCGCGCAATCGTGGAAGAAAGTGTAGCCGACGAATTCACCGAGAAACTGATCGCCGAAGCCCAGTCCCGTAATGTGGGCAACGGCCTTACCGAAGGGGTGAACATGGGCCCGGCTGTAAGTGCCAGTGAACTGGATGGCAACCTTGAGTATCTACAGATCGCCAAGGATGAAGGAGCTGAAGTCCTTTGGGGTGGAGACCGGTTAACTGAAGGCGACCTCGAACACGGTCACTTCATGAGTCCGGCGGTTATAGGCAATGTTAAGAATTCCATGCGGATTGCCCAAGAAGAAGTATTTGGGCCAGTGATTAGCGTGATAAAAGCCGGTGACTTCGATGAAGCAATTAACGTAGCAAATGATATTGAGTATGGGTTGAGTGCCTCCATCATCACCCGCGACATCAATAAAGCCATGCGCTACACCGACCGGATTGAAGCGGGCGTAGTGAAAATCAACCAGATCTCCACCGGCCTTGCCCTGCAGGTGCCTTTTGGGGGCGTAAAACATTCCAGCACCAACAGTTTCAAGGAGCAGGGTCAGAGCGCGATCGATTTCTACACGCGCATCAAGTCCGTGTACCTGGATTATTCCGGTTAAATGAAACTTTGCCGCTTTCAGAATGCTTCGGGTGAAGTTCGTGTGGGGCAAATTGTAGACGAATCGAGTGTTGTCGATCTCTCAGCTGCAGGCATTACTTCGGTCACCGAACTGTTGGAGGATGAAAACCGCGTTGCCCGTGTCGAATCACAATCAGAAGCGCAGCCCCTCCAGTTGAGTGAGGTCACGCTCCTTACCCCCGTGGAACAGCAGGAAGTATGGGCTGCAGGAGTTACCTATCTTCGCAGCAAAAAAGCGCGCATGGAGGAAAGCGATTTCTACGCCAATGCCTATGATCAGGTATATGATGCCCCTCGACCGGAAATCTTTTTCAAGGCGCTGCCTGAAAAGGTAGTGGGGCCGAATGAGCCGGTTGGCATTCGTGCCGATTCCAAATGGAATGTGCCCGAGCC
This sequence comes from Verrucomicrobiota bacterium, assembly GCA_030747505.1. Taxonomy (GTDB): domain Bacteria; phylum Verrucomicrobiota; class Verrucomicrobiia; order Limisphaerales; family UBA1100; genus UBA1100. The sequence goes on from JASLKQ010000006.1 coordinate 18,814, forward strand.
TGAGCTAACACTGGTCGTTAACTCGGCCAAGGAGCTGGTCGGTGTCTCCATTGGTAACGACATGAGTTCGCGTGACATTGAAGGCGCAAACCTCCTCTACCTGCCTCAAGCCAAGCTTTATGATAAATCCTGTGCCATCGGCCCCTGCATTGTGACTGGCGCTAGTGAAGAGGAGATAAGGCAATGGACCATTGGGGTGGAAATCTCCCGCCAGGAGGAAGCGGTGTTTAATGGAGAAACCTCCATTGACAATATTAAACGTAGTTTCAGTGAATTATTGGATTATCTGGGCCGTTCACAGAGTTTTCCCCACGGTGCCATGCTGCTTACGGGTACCGGCGTAGTGCCCGATGATGACTTCACTCTTGAGGCAAACGACAAAGTATCCATCACAATCTCAGGGATTGGAACGCTCAATAACCCTGTGATTACGGTCTGAATGTAACTACTTTTAGCCTTGTGCGTCACCATACTGCTGGTGCACATTCTGCACCCCCCCTACTGTAGAAACAGTAACCAACGAACACAGAAAATAAGTACTATGAAAAAAATCATTATGTTAGCCGTTGCGGCTATGCTGGCATTCAATGTGTCTGCTGCTGACGACGACAAGAAACCGGCCAAGAAGGGCCGGCGTGCTGGTGGCATTCAAGCCATGCTCAAGCAATTGGACCTGACCGCCGACCAAAAGAAGGCTCTGGCCGAGTACAACAAGGAAAATAAAGGAAAAAGTGCTGAGGCGCAAAAGCTGGAAGGCAAGGAGCGCAGAGCGGCGATGAAGAAAATTGCTGAAGCCCGCAACGCGAAGCTAAAGGAAATCCTCACTGAGGAGCAGGCCAAGAAGCTAAAGGAACTGCAGGCAAAAGCCCAAGCAGACCGCAAGAAGAAGGCCGAGACTAAGTAATCAAATACCCTTAGTTAATATCCTATTATGAATAAAATCTGGATTCTACTCTTGGCTGCTGTGTTGAGCTTCAACGCTCAGGCTGTAGACAAGAAAGCCAAGAAGCAAAAAGGGAATACCGCTTACACGAAGCTAATCGCTGAACTCAAGTTGAGTGATGATCAAAAGCCAACATTCCAGGCCCTCCAAAAGGAGCAAAAGGAATTCATGGCCGAGCAGAAGAAGCGCTCTGCAGAAGAAAAGAAGACTGCAGGCAAGCCCTTCTGGAAAGCACGTACTGCGAAGCTCAAGGAGCTCTTCACTGAAGATCAAATGAGCGTTTGGAAGGCGTATCAGGCCAAGCAGAAGGCTGCCCGAGAGAAAAAGGCTCAGGAGAAATAAGTAATCCCCTTCCTGAAACAATCACCAAGCGGTCTTTTAATAGGCCGCTTTTTTTGTAGAACCCAGCAATTTTATAAGTGCAAATCAACCGATACGTGCTCTAATCGAACCCAACAGCCCTTTTTCAACTTATGAAACACACATCTCTCATTCTTTCGACGATTGCCGGAGTGCTGGCAATTTCAACCGGCGCACAAGATAAACCAAAGGTTAAGCCACAACGCCTCCAATTGCAGATTCGCCCCGCCGGAGGGGCGTTACTGGCACGCCCAGCCATTCTCCCGCGAGGCGTTCAGCTAAACCTTACTGAAGCGCAGCAGCAACAAATTGCCGCCTTGCGTAAAGACCACAGTGCCGCCATCCGGGAGATCATCCAAAACCGTGAACTGGACCCGCAGGATCGGCGCGATCAGATGCGTGATCTTTCCACCGATTTGCAGGAGGGCATTAAGGCAGTCTATACGCCAGAGCAGAAAGCTCAGTTAGCCAAAGCCGAACAGGATGCAGCCCAGCGCCGCGAAGAGATGCAAAAACTGCGCATCGTGTTATCTGATGAGCAGAAAGCAAAAGCAAGAGAGCTGAGTGCCAAACGCATGGATGCTCTAAAGCAAGCCCGAGCGTTGCCTCAGGAAGAAAGGCAGGCTGCCTATAAGAAAGCTTCAGATGAATACCGCAAGCAATACGACAAAATCCTGACCAAGGAACAGAAGGAGAAGCAAAAGCAACTGCGCGAACTTCAGGGGAATAGACAGAACGTCCGAATCCTACCGATCCCTTTCGGGGGGCAAATACGACCACCACAACCACGCCGCATCCAGCCCGCACCCGGTAAAGATCAACCACGACAGGTAAAGCCGCGGCAGGTTCAACCCCGTAAAGTTGATTAATACTTTTAAGTATCCTAAATTTGCTTCCCCTCAAGAGTGGCCCCCAATTAGGGGCCGCTTTTTTATTGCCAACGCCCCGCCGAACGGTAGTTTTTAGTCAGTAGGAGTCTCTGAAATGCACACGAGCAGCGTGAAGAGTTTACCATTGGTTATCTTGTCGGGTTTTATTCTTTCAGGAATCCATGCCCACACTCAGTCTATGGCGAAAACAGGGTTCGGCCAGATTATTGAGGCGCTGAATATCTCCGATCAGCAAAAACTTCAAATTGAAGTAGGCATACACAGCCATCTCACCAATCTTGTGGCCATAAGCCGAAACCCAAATCTGACCCAACAGAAAAAAACCGATGAGTTAACCGGCATCCTCAGAGGGATTGACCTGGAATTTAAGCGTTTCTTGTCACCGACCCAACAACGGGAGTATGAGGTTTTGCGCGACAATCTGTTTCTCTCTTCGGGCGAAGAATCCGGTGTCTTTCTATCAAAAAAACTCAAGCTGTCTTCACGGCAAAAAGTAACCGTACTCCCCTTGCTTCGCCAACACCTCATTCAAATGAACAGCATTCGTAATAATCCCCAGCTTGATCCTGTCCTGAAAAAGAGATCCATGCATTTTACCGAACGTAATTTCAATACTCTCATCCGAAAGCTCATTTCTCCCGATCAGTATCAAGAATGGCTGAGGCTGCAAAAGCAGAGTCCGTAGTATAAATCAAAGTCCCTTATGCTTCTTGGGGACATCTCCAACTTGTCGCATATCCCGCTGGGCACATGATGGGACTCATGCGATGGTTATGCATATTGGCGGTCCTGAAACTTCCCCTTGTTGCGGAGTCTCCGAAGGAAATCCTGGTATTGTGGCGCACGCTCCCCAAGCTGGCCAAAACCACCCCGGATAAAGCGTACAATAAACTCAGTACCTGGCTGCCGGAACTGGGATTACGAGGCCTTTATGCCAAGGCACAATTCGCTCTTAACCTCAGCCAACTGGAACAGGTTTCGGGCCACAAAATCTACCTTGCCGGACCGCATAAAGAGGGAAAACTCAACCTAAATGCCCGGAGCGATTTCGGTCATTATAACCCGAAGTTCCTGCAATGGGCTGCTGCCAACGGCATTCCCGGACTCAAGGATGCCAAACTTCGCGGGGAATTACAGCCGGTATACGAAAAGTTTCTGCGCAGTCGTGCCCGTTCCTTTTATGCTGCCCACAAAAACCTACATACCAACCCCAAGCGCCTGCAGAGAGCCTTGGATAAATACAACGATTTAATGGCTGCAGAAAAACCCGCCTTTGCGATGCAGGAATTCTTCCGGGCAGATTCAGACCGGATGAAAAATTCCGATCTGGATTGGTATGAAACAAATGTAGCCCACGTCTTCTGGCTACGCCGATCTTTGGATGGCTCGGCAAAGTCCTGCCACAGTCTTGTGGTTGCTCTCCTGCAAACTCACGATGCCAAGTGGTTAAAGCAAAACCGCTAGGCAGTAAATATTAGAAAATCTAATTTGCGCTATCAGGCAACCAGTGGAACCTTGTACTTAGCCGAGATGGACAGGACCCCATTTTCGGCATGTTACGAGACACAGATACCAGCCCGGTTATCGGCGGTTGCGTCCAAAATACAGTCGATAGGTCTGGAGCGGCGGAATTGAGCAACAGGGGGCATGGCCTCTTTTAGAGACCCTTGCCAGCGGGAGTTTCAGAACTCCTGCAGTGTCCCCAGCGTCCCACAGTTCAGTTCCGCCGCTTTCTTTTTACCGAACCCAGAGTTCACTTTTTTCCGCCGGTTGGTCGGTGCGCCGGGCTCGCAATTGAATGTAGGGAGCCACATATTGCCCGCGATATTCAAAGCTCCCGGGCTGAGCTGAGGAATCGGCAAACTTGGGCTCAGTCACTGCCTCAATCGCAAAACCTGACTCGCACAACCCGCCAAGTAAATCCCCCCATCGGTGCAAAAATTCCATGGTGCCCTGCTCACGGTGGGGACCGGAACGTTTAGCCGGAGAAAGCGCCCCGTCCAGATAATAGGGCGAATCAATCACGAACCCGTTTGGCGCAGGGGCTAAATCAATCTGCAGGTTGGTCGGCTGTTTGTGCCGACTGATATAGACTCCTCCAGGTTGCATCACGCGTGCCAGTTCGCGGTAGGCAAGACGAATATCGGGAACGTAACAGGTGCTGACCGGCTGCATCACTGCCTCATACCCAGCCTCGGACAACATGGACAAGTCATCAATGGAAGTCTCCACCGTTTGCACCTGTAACCCTCTTGCCTTGGCAAGTTCGTAATCAAGCTTGAGCATCTCGGGGCTGATATCCACTACCGTGACCTGCGCCCCCGCACTAGCGAGCATCGGACCATGGCGACCACCGCCTGCCCCAAGGCAAAGAATGCGTTTACCCGTAACATCGCCACCCAGCCAACCAAGAGGGTCGAGAATTTCCAGGGGCCGTGACATTTCATCATCAGTCGCGGCAACCGTGAAACGTTTGCCTCCTCGAACGCGGGCATCCCATGCGGCTCGGTTGTGGTCGTGAATTGGATTCACGATTTATTTTTTCTTCGGCTTAGGACGGGCAGTGAAAAGCGGAAATTTTTCTGAAGGAGTATGGGCGCTGCGAAAAAGAGGAGTGATGCGCTTCACCACATCCGGGTGATCGGCAGCAATATTCTTGGTTTCGCCAATATCAGTCTTCAGGTTGTAGAGATTAATGGGAGCATCAGGGTTCCCCCGTACTTTAAGGCGGATCGCTTTCCAGTCTCCCATGCGTATGGCCTGTGTATTGCCATAGGAATGGAATTCCCAATAGAGGTAGTTATGTTTCATTTGTTTGCCTCCGGTCAAAGCAGGCACGTAGGAAATTCCATCAGAATGTTTGGGCGTCGCAATCCCGGCTAAATCGCAGAGAGTCGGCATGAGGTCCCAGTGGGCACAGATGTGATCATTCACGCTGCCGGCCTTTACCTTGCTAGGCCAATGAGCAATAAGCGGCACACGAATCCCTCCCTCATACAAATCTCTTTTGTGCCCTCGCAAGGGACCGTTGCTATTGAAAAAACCAGGCTGATGCCCCCCTTCGTAGTGAGGGCCATTATCACTGGTAAATAGCACGAGCGTGTTGTCAGAAATTCCTAGTTCATCCAGCAAGTCGAGCAATTCGCCGATGCCGCGGTCCATACGGGTCATCATTCCAGCAAAGGCGGCTACGGGGTTGCGAACCTTTGTCCCGTGACTGTATTTCCCAATCTTGTCTTCAAACTGTGAAAACTTTTCCCGGAACGGGGCCACATCCTCCTCGGGACACTGCATTGCCGCGTGCGGAATGGTAATGGGCAGGTAGGCAAAGAAGGGTTTCTTGGCATTATCCCGAATGAACTTGAGGGATTGTTCATGGATGAGGTCATGCGAATAGGTTTTCCCGTCCAGCATCACTTTATTGTCATTGTGCCACAAATGCTTTGGATAAAACGTGTGTGCTTGCCGCTGACAATTGTAACCGTAGAATTCATCCCAACCCTGATTGACCGGATCGCCGGTGGAGCCTGGCGCTCCCAATCCCCATTTACCAAACATACCTGTGGTGTAACCGGCTTTTTGAAGCAGCTTGGGAATGGTCACCAGATCTGCCGGAATAGGCGATTGTCCTTCGGGCTGAACCTCGCGGTTGCCGCGCACATAAGCGTGACCGGTATGCACACCATTCATCAGGCAGCAGCGGGTCGGAGCGCACACAGTACTGCCAGCATAGTGCTGTGTAAACTTCATCCCTTTGGCTGCCATCCGGTCAATATTGGGGGTCATGAATTTCTCCTGCCCAAAACAGCTGAAATCTCCGTACCCGGCATCATCGACCATGATGAAAATAAAATTCGGCCTTTGCTTCGCCTCAGCCATCAGGCCAGCAAGCATTATTACGAGAGTAGGAATGAGTTTTTTCATAGGATAAATCAGGTATCGTAAATTTATGGCTTTAAAGAAAAGCTTAAGCAAAACCGCTAGTCCTTCTTTTTTTCTTCTGGCTTCTTCTTCTGAGCGTCTGCCTTTTTCTTTTCTTCCTCCTGCTTGCGTTTTTCCTCTTCGCGCTTGGCTTGTTCCTCTTCGCGCTTGGCTTGTTCCTCTGCCTTCTTCTTGTCCCGCAACGGATTGCCCGACTTCGATGGCTTGCTCAAACGGAATTGATGTTCGCGGATGCGCCTTGGAAAGAAATTATTTTCGATGTCGACATCGGCGGTTTCCCGGTGTGGGTCGATCTCAATCTTGGCAATTTTCTTTTCTGTTACCAGCATCTTGGATACTGCCTCGGGATTGCGACGCCAGATTTGGGCAGGTAACCGAAACTCTTCGGTGCTTTCATCCTCAAAGGTGGCTTTAATCACAACTGGCATTACTAACCCCCCATTGTTCTTGAGATCGATCTTGTAGAAGTGCTGTTTCTCCTTAAGCAGGGCCTTCTCCTTATCACTCAAACCCTTGAGCATTTTCTCATAAGACTCCCGGTCTTTGTCTGTGATTTCGAGCTCATCAAACTCGTTGTAGAAATCCTTAAGCTCCGGAAAAGAATCAACCCGCTTGGGCAATGATTTGTTCCGGTTCTGAAAAAGGCGTTTAGGCTCTTCATCACGTTTATTTTTCTTGGCGGTTTTTTCCTTGTAGGGATCACGTGTGTCCACTGAATAACGATGAATGTTCTCAATGGAAATATCGGTGTGGTCGGTGCCGTAAAACCAACCGCGCCAGAACCAGTCCAAATCCTGCCCGCTGGCATCCTCCATGGTCCGGAAAAAGTCAGCAGGAGTGGGGCGCTTGAACTTCCAACGCTGTGCATACTGCTTGAAGGCATAGTCAAACTGCTCGCGACCTAGGACGCTCTCACGCAGGATATTCAGAGCCAGCGTAGGCTTGGTGTAAGCATTGTACCCGGTGCTCTGAAGAGAATCAGCCCCCGTCATAATCGGCATCTTGTTTTCCTGCTTCAGGTATCCAAGCAATCCTCCCTCCCGCTCAGGCATGATTCGGGAGGGATAATTCTCTTCCCACTCCTGTTCGGTCAAAAACTGGACAAAGGAGTCCAAGCCCTCATCCATCCACATCCATTGGCGTTCATCCGAGTTGACAATCATGGGAAACCAATTATGCCCCACTTCGTGGATGATAACTGAGATAAGACCGTACTTGGTTCGTTTAGAATAAGTCCCGTCCTTCTCTGGTCGGGGTCGTTGCCAGCAGATCATCGGATATTCCATTCCTCCAATAGGAGCGTTAACTGATATGGCAACCGGGTAGGGATAATCGAAGGTAAACTTGGAATAGACATCAACTGAATGGGCCACCGCATGAGTACTATAGCGGCTCCAAAGAGGCTCTCCCTCCTTTGGCCAATAACTCATGCACATAATCTTACGTCCGTTGAGGTCAACTCCCATGGCATCCCAGAGAAACTTACGGGAGCTGGCAAAAGCAAAATCTCGAACGTTGTCCGCCTTATAAACCCAGGTCTTTTTACCCTTGGCCTTTTGCTTTTCATTCGCCTTGGCCTCTTCAAGATTCACAATGAAAACCGGTTTCTTGGCATTCCGCGCCTTCGCTAAACGGGCCCGCTGCTCCTTGGTGAGAATCTTTTCAGGATTTTGCAGCTCCCCGGTAGAGGCAACAATATGGTCTGCGGGGGCAGTGATTCGCACAAGGTAATCTCCAAACTCCAGAGCGAATTCACCTGTGCCTAAGTACTGCTTATTTTGCCACCCATTCACATCAGTATAGGCACACATACGGGGAAACCATTGGGCTAAAGCATAAAGATGGTTCTTATCCTCCTTAAAATATTCGTAGCCCATGCGCGCGCGCATCTTGGTGGCATCTACGATGTTAAAATTCCAATCGACTGAAAAAGTGATCTTCTGCCCCGCCTTTAACGGCTTAGGGGGAATAATGCGCATCATTGTCTGCACGATCACATGTTTCAGAGGCTTGCCAGAGGCATCCTTTACTGCGGTGATCTTGTAACCTCCATCAAACTTTTGCGCCTGAAGCATGCCTTCAAATGCGTTGAAGGACAAACCGCTGATTCCGGAGGTCGTACGCGATTGCGCAGCAATCATCTTGGGATCAAAAAGGTTCTGATCGAGCTGCATCCAGAGGTAGTCCAGCGTGTCTTTCGAATTATTATGGTAGGTGATCTTCTGGCTGCCGATGATGCGGTGCTTCTCTTCATTGAGTTCCACATCGATGACATAATCGGCACGCTGCTGCCAATACCCTGGGCCTGGAGCTCCGGAAGCACGGCGCTGCTCGTCAGGAGTGGGCAGTAAATCATCAATTTGTTTAAAAGGATCCCGAGGCGCAGCCTGAAGGGACAGCACGAGGGCAAAGAAAATAAGCTTTTTCAACATAGGAATGGCTCCGATTTACCGGAGCCAGTCGAAAAAAGCAATGCGAACGCAGTCTATCTTTGAGAATTCAATTTCATGAGCAAATGGAGAATCTCAATATAAAGCCATATAAGCGTAACCATCAGGCCAAAGGCTCCAACCCATTCCATATATTTGGGAGCTCCTCTTTCTGCGCCGTTTTCAATGAAATCGAAATCCAGCACCAAATTTAGCGCAGCAATGATGCAAATAAAGACACTTATCCCAATACCAATGGGGCTCGCATCATGAATGAAGGGGACTGTGATCCCGAACATACCAAGAATAAACGTCGCCAAATAAATGAGAAATATACCTCCGGTTGCCGCAGTCACCCCCAATTTAAAGTTCTCAGTCGCTTTGATTAATCCACTCTGATAAGCCGCCAACAACGCAAAAAGAATACCAAAGGTCAATCCTGCAGCCTGCGGCACAACCCCTGGTTGATATTTGTTTGCAATGGCTGAAATGCCTCCAATAAACAGTCCCTCCAGTAATGCATAGATTGGCGCAGTAAACGGAGCCCATTGTGGTCTGAAAATAGTTGCCAATGCAAAAATCAGACCTCCAATTAATCCACCAAACATAAAAGGCATCGGGCTGGAGTTCCCACTGAAAACCATGTGCCATGTCATGGAAGCAGTAGCCAGCAACAATAATAAAAGGAACCCGGTCTTGTGGACCGTTCCCATTAAGGTCATTCGCTCGCTGGAAACATCAAAGCCAGTATAATCTGAAAAGGTTTTGTCGTTTAATGCAGGATTTCCTGATCTCATAAAGTTCCTCCTATCAGTTGATATTTTTAACTAACGCCCCGAAGGCAAGGTAATAGCACAAAAAAATCTTCCCGTCTATGATGCGGTTTTGCCTCGCCTCAAGCACAGCGGTCCGACACCATGAACGGCCATGGCTGACACGCCCTACCAGACTGCTCCCGTGAAAAGTGAGACGATGCCCAAAGGTATTCCTTACATCATCGGCAACGAAGCAGCCGAGAGATTTTCCTTTTACGGTATGCGCTCGGTCTTGTTTGTCTTCATGACAACCTACCTGATGCAGCCCGGCGGCGCACTGGACACCTTTACTGATCAGGAAGCGAAGAAGTGGGTCCATTACTTTGTTGCCTCCGCCTATTTCTTTCCAGTCATTGGAGCGCTAATCTCCGACTCTCTTTGGGGCAAATACCGTACGATTATCACTCTGTCTTTAGTATATTGTGCAGGACACGCCTGCTTGGCATTTATGGGTGTCATGGGAGACACAAAGGCGTGGCTGATTGGCGGATTACTTCTGATCGCCGTGGGATCAGGAGGCATCAAACCCTGCGTTTCCGCCCATGTCGGTGATCAGTTTGGTAAATCCAATGGTTTTCTATTGAGCAAGGTTTTCGGTTGGTTTTATTTTTCAATTAACCTCGGTGCTTTTTTGAGCGGCATGCTCACCCCGTTTTTATTGGAAGCATCCGCAGGGGAAGGCATGGGGGCCAAGGTCTACCCACATGTCCAATGGTTGGTCGGGGAAAAAGAACCTGGCGATATCATATTTGGCCCACACTACGCTTTTGGGCTGCCAGGGATATTAATGGCTCTGGCTACCTGGGTTTTCTGGATGGGGCGCAACAAATTTGTTCACATCCAGCCAGAAGGCCCCAAAAAGTATTTCAGCGAAACCTTTTCCACTGAAGGGGTTCAGGCAATCGGACGAATCAGTATCATTTTTGCTTTCATTATCATCTTCTGGTCTTTGTTTGATCAAATTGGCACCACATGGCTCATTCAAGCCAAGAGCCTAAACAGGATAATCCCGGAAGGGTTGCCACTGATTGGAGGCCAGGAGCTTTTGCCGGCCCAAATTTCAGCAGTTTTTAACCCACTATTCATTCTGCTCCTGATTCCCGTATTTAACTATGGGGTGTATCCCCTTATTGACCGGGTGTTTCCATTGACCCCATTGCGCAAGATCGGCATCGGACTGTTTGTTATGAGTGCGGCCTTCGCCACGGTGGCGCTGGTACAGATGTCTGTCGACGCCGGCAACACTCCTCACATGGGCTGGCAGATCCTCGCTTGTGCCTTGTTAACTTCAGCAGAGGTTATGGTTTCTATCACAGGATTGGAATTTGCCTATACGCAGGCCCCCAGACAGATGAAGTCCTTTATTCTGTCACTATTCCTGTTGACCGTTTCGCTGGGGAATGTCCTCACAGGCGTAGTCACGAGCCTTACTACAGATACTGAAGGCGAATCCAAATTCAGCCTAACCCAGGAGCTCTGGTTCTGGGCAGGCCTGATCTTTGTTGCCGCAGCAATCTTCGTCCCTGTAGCTAAATCATATCAGCCCAAGGAATATCTTCAGGAAGAAGATGACTCCGAGAAAGATTTGGAACCAGAAAAGGCCTAAAATTGATAACTTATACCCAAAAGCGCTATTGACACTACCTCCTATTTTTGGTCTCATCCGCCTCCCTTTTCACGAATTTTTTGTATTTTCTGATGTATGCAGTATTTGAAACCGGCGGCAAGCAGTACCGCGCCTCAGCTGGCGATCTGGTTAAGGTAGAGAAGCTCGGTAGCGAGAACGGTGCGACCGTAACGTTTGATCGTGTGTTGCTTGTCAACAATGACGGCAAAGTCACTGTTGGAACACCAACGGTGGACAAGGCCTCGGTAACTGCCGAAGTAATCGAGTCTGAACGCAAGGACAAGAAACTTATCATCTTTAAGATGAAACGGCGTAAAACTTATCGCCTTAAGAAAGGCCACCGTCAGCGCCACTCAATCGTAAAGATTACCGACATCAAGGCCTAACTCAGGATTAATTATGGCACATAAAAAAGGACAGGGCTCCTCCAAGAACGGCCGCGACAGTAACGCCAAACGACTGGGTCTCAAGCGTGGGAACCAGCAGCTCGTCGAAGCGGGAACCATCATCGTGCGCCAACGCGGAACCCAGCACATTGCCGGAGAGAATGTAGGTATAGGGCGTGACCATACGCTTTTCGCGAAGGAAACGGGTCGCGTTCGTTTCGACCGCAACAAAGGCAAAAGCCGGGTGAATATCGATCCGGTTGAGGTTGTGCAAAACTAGCCACCGCGCCAAACACCATTCCTCCGGCGAGGTTCACCGCCTCGCCTTTTTTGTTGTCTCATATACAATCCCCTCATGTTCATCGATCAGGTGAAAGTCTATGCGCGCGCCGGCCACGGCGGGGCCGGTTGCGTATCCTTTCGCCGAGAGTCCTATGAGCCAAAAGGGGGCCCCGACGGAGGCAACGGAGGGCGGGGAGGCAACGTCATCCTTGAAGCCAGCCACGATATCAATAACCTGATCGCCCAATTCTACGTGCCACGCCTGATTGCCAAAAACGGCAACCCCGGCGAAGGCCAAAAGAAAAGTGGTCATGCGGGCAAAGATCTCACCATCAAAGTTCCATGCGGCACAATCGTCTGGAAATTACCCAACCCAAATGAAGAACAAGAAGACCCTGCCCCTGAACTGGTTCAGGGAGAGGAAGGAGAACAAGCCCTCTTAATCGATTTCGATACAAAACCGCTTGATGAAGGCGAGAACACACCTTCCCCGGAACTTTCCATTGGAGAAAATGCTGAGCTAGTCACTGACCTTACTGAGGGTGGGCAGCAATTCGCCCTCTGCAGCGGTGGGCGCGGAGGAAAAGGCAACCATCACTTCACTTCTTCCACCAACCAGGCTCCTCGCCATTCCCAGCCCGGAGAGCCTGGTACCGAAGGCCATTATCTTCTGGAACTACAAATGGTGGCCGACATCGGTCTGGTTGGCTATCCCAACGCCGGCAAAAGTACCCTGCTTAATGCCATTTCACACGCCAAACCCAAGATTGCCCCCTATCCCTTCACCACCCTGCATCCGCAGATTGGGGTGGTGGAAATGGATGGATGGGAACGCTATACCGTGTGCGACATTCCCGGCATCATTGAGGGAGCCCACAACAACGTCGGGCTGGGCCACGCGTTTCTGCGACACATCCGTCGGTGTGGCACCTTATGTATCATTCTAGATATGGCGGGCATTGACGACCGTAACCCCTGTGATGATTACGAAAAGATCCTCTATGAACTGGAGCAATACGATCCCGAGCTCGCCGCCAAACCGCACCTCATAGCCGCCAATAAAATGGATGAAGACGCGGCAGAACCAAACTTAAAGCTTTTCCGCAATCGCTTTCCAAAAGTGGAAGTCTTGGAAATTATGGCGGCCATTGATGAAGGAATCCCTGAACTCAAGGAACGATTCAGGGAATTAGCAAAAACGTAAATCGGCTTCCCCCCTGCCTTCCCTTCACCTATTCTCCGCTGCCCATGTTACGAGCTGGAATTGTTGGTCTGCCTAATGTTGGTAAATCCACCCTGTTCAATGCGCTAACCCGCACGCGCAAGGCTGAATCAGCCAATTATCCATTTTGCACCATCGACCCCAACGTAGGCGTGGTCACCGTGCCCGATGCCCGCCTTCAACCTCTCTCCCAAATTGAGCAATCCGCGGAAATTATTCCTGCTGCGGTGGAGTTTGTGGATATTGCGGGCCTTGTCGCCGGCGCCTCCAAAGGGGAGGGGATGGGTAATCAATTTCTCAGCCACATCCGTGAAGTGGATGCGGTTGTCCAGGTGGTGCGGTGCTTTGAGGATACTGAAATCCACCACGTAGTCGGCAGCGTGGATCCGGTACGTGACATCGAAACGATTACCACCGAACTCATCCTCGCAGATCTGGAAAGCCTCCGCCGACAAATCCCCAAGCTCGAAAAAGATTCCAAGCGGGGAGACAAGGAAGCTTCATCAAAGCTTGCTCTAGCTCAAAAACTGGAGCCTCATTTGGATCAGGGTAAACCAGCCATTACCCTTGAGCTGGAAGAAGAGGAGAAGCTTGCCGCCAAGTCCCTTTTCCTCCTGTCAGGCAAGCCCACCATTCTGGCTGCCAATGTAAAAGACAGTGATCTGGCCGAGGCGGACAGCAATCAGTACGTGGAAACTGTGCGTGCCTATGGGCGCGAACATCATGGATGTGACACAGTGGTTATCAGTGCGCAAATTGAAAGTGAGCTGGCTGATCTCGATGAATCTGACGCCAAAGAATTCCTCGCTGATCTTGGTATCACCGAAAGCGGAGTCGGCCAACTCATTCAGGCTGCCTATCATCTCCTGGGACTACAAACCTACTTCACTTGCGGCCCCAAAGAAACCCGGGCCTGGACCATCCACATTGGGCAAACGGCCCCACAAGCGGCAGGAGTAATTCACACGGATTTTGAACGCGGTTTCATCAAGGCTGAAACTGTGGGCTATGAAGACCTGATGGCCAACGGATCCATTCAGGCGGCCAAGGAAAAGGGATTATATCGTCAGGAGGGAAAAGATTATGTCGTGCAGGACGGCGACGTGATTCTGTTTAAATTCAACGTCTGAAGACTCGCCCTCCCTCATCTTGCTCCATTGTTCCCGCTCTATGGCTGCTGCCTTCTTCGCAGCAGCTTATTCGTTGAAGGCCTTTGGCCGGTCAACCGATTCGAGGCACTTCTCCAAAGACACCTCATTTGATTCGCTTGCGCCGGGAAGCGTGTCGAGAAAAAAAACAAACTCCAACTGGGGATTGGGATTCTCATATTCGTTTGCAAACTTCCGCATAATCCCCAGTGGGGTGACCACCTTTTTCCCAAGCACCGACTCCATCTGAAAATCCAGCAACCCCTCATAGGCGTGATAGACCAGCTCACTGCAAACCAATTTGGACGCCGTGTTAAAATCGAAATTAAAATCATAGGGCTTTCCGTAATCAGCAAAGGCACGTCGAATGGCCGTTGCCTTTTGGGACGGACTCAGGTTTGGGCGTAACACAGCCACGTAATCAGCATGCAACGAGTGCTCTGCACTGGCAAAGACCACCCCGTCACTGACGGCCTCCAGAATCACCCGGGGATGCCCGTGGTCGCGCCTAATATACGCCTCCCAAGCAGCGCCAGGTTTTCGCTCAGGTAATTTCTTCAGATCGGAAACAAGTCCTTGCTCGAGGGCTTCCAGCTGCTCTTTCTTGCCAATGTATAGTGCAGTATGAGGCCAAAACCCCGGCAAAAAAGCGTTGGATAAAAACCAATTACGACGTTCTAGGATGATATCCCCAGGTTGCAGTTCATGTTTCTTGAGCGTTTGCTGAACAAGCGACACGGGAATAAACGGTTGACGCCTTACAATACGCGTGTCTCCAACAAAGGTGGCCACTAACTCCTGTGCTCCGTATACCGGTTTGTATGCATCTTCTTTCAATCGGCGGCCCACGCGTGACAACCATGCTATCCTGTGGCTAATGGCTTTTGTTTTTTCCTCAACCACAAATCTACCAGCCTGAATTTGGCCATAAATCCATTCCAAATCTTCTTCAGAAAAAACCTCTTCCTCCTCCCATTTGAACCGGTTTCCGTCAAATACTCGTCCTTGCTCTTTGAACTTTTTAATGTGATCGCGTGAAGCAACGCTTTGGTACACCTCTTCAAACATTCCCGGCCTTAATCCCAATTCCCCCTCGTTTAGCTTGGCCCGCGCATATTTATTTTCCATGTAGTCCAATACAAATTGTCGACCCGCTGCCAACGCAACTGCTGCAGATCCATAACCCAAAAGGTATGCCCGGACCCGGGTTCCCTCTTCCTTCACTGAGTCATAGCTAGAATAAAAGACTGCCATCTGGATAAGTACTTCACGGTGATACAGGTACTCAGCAAATAAACTCCGAATGTCACTGTCTTGTGTTGGCGTATACATTACGCGCCCTTCCCTCGCCCAGTTTGAACGAATCTCTTTGTCAAGTTGCTCTGATTGATTTTGAAGTTTTTCCAAGCCTTCGGTCAGTTCACGTAACTTTTTAAAATCGGTTGTGATTCGTTCTTCCAGCTTTTCGTTAGCTAATGACCCCAACGCCTGCGGCGGTTGTTCAAAAGGGCTGGGAGGCGGCACCGATAAACGGCCAACATAAAAACTTCCCGCGCTCAAAGTCATCAAGCCGCTTGCAATCAAAGCCGTCCGCATCCATTTTGGCAGCGGTCGAGAAGCTTTCGGGCGCCCTTTCATCCACCGCCCAATGATCACCGCTGAGCCAATCAACGCACCGGCTGACATCACAGCGGCCAGCACATGCCACAATCCCGGCAAGGTCGCCATTGGGTTTTCCCTAATTGACAGCCACCCCAACAATAATCCCAACCCGGCTGTGAACCCCAGTGTGGTCAGGCCTGATTTCCATTCCCACCGTGCCCCCGACCGCCACAAAACCTGCAGCCATCCCAATCCCACTGCCGCCACGATTGTTGCCCACCACAACCGCCAACCAATATATCCAATATTATGCCAGGAATTTTCGCGCCAGCTTTCTGACCACACCAACATTTGATAAAACACCTGCGATGCAGCAACGAATCCTAGCGCCACTCGACCGAGCCGGGTTAGTCGCCCGTCAACCGGATGCGCCATTCGTGCAAAAGCGGCCCCGGTGAGGACCCCAAAGGCACAAAAGGCCAATTGACCCATTGGAGACTGAAAACGCCCCAACAAAAACCCGGCCAATAATAGGAGAAGCATTACCAGAGCCGCACTCCACTGAATCAACCGATACCAAGGGCGCCAAACAACCTCCTTTCCTTCTCCCTCCATCAAGGCACTGTAATATAATTGTATTAATTATCCAATCCGCAAATCCCTTTGCACATGCTTAACCAGCGGCTACCATCTGCCCTCCATGAAATTCTGCCTGAACACCAGCACCATTAAACCACAGCCACTGCTCAGGAAAATTGAGCTGGCCGGACTGGCCGGTTATGACGGCATCGAACTCTGGATCAATGACGTGTACGACTTTATTGGCCGTGGAGGAGAAGTCCGTGAAGTGGAGCAGGCACTTCAGGGTAACGGCCTAATCGTTCCCAGCATGATTGCCATCAGGCAATGGGGTGAAACCAATGGGTGGGAATATGAACTGATTAAGGATGAAGCACACCGCCGATTTGCCCTGGCGGCCCGGCTCGGAGCACCTTACATCGTCGCCACCCCTCCTCTGGAAATTGAGGAGCAGGATCATTTACCTGAACGTTACTGTGACCTCCTGCAAATCGGGCGGGAAGAAGGGGTTAAACCCACCTTTGAGTACATCAGCTTCTTTAAGAGCGTAAATAATCTGGCCGATGGATGGCGGATTATTCAGGAGGCAGACGATAATGATTCTTCCATCATTCTAGATGCGTTTCATAACTGGAACAGCAATTCATCCCTAGATGATTTACGCGCCATCCCAGAAGAAAAAATCAGCCACTATCACATCGACGACGCTCACCCGGATATCGCTCCTACCAAACAAAAAGACCCTGATCGTGTAATGCTGGGAGACGGCCAAATTGACCTCATTGCAGAACTTAAACTCCTGAAGGAAAAAGGCTATGATCGCACCATGAGCCTCGAACTGTTTAATGAAGCGCTGTGGAATCAGGATCCGCTCGAAGTCATTGCCACCGGTTTGGAGCGTATGAAGTCACTCTGGGCTAGTGCCTAGGCGAAATGGTACATCATGAAAACTGCGCTTGAAGCGAGGAGCCCTGCCCAAAAGAGATCCTCCCGTAAAAAGCTGTAGGCTCGGCCCTTGGCTGCGGCAGACAGCACAACCTTGAAGAGTGAATCGAGGAACATCATGAAAGTCCAAATGGCCCCCAAAACTCCTGCCCCCATAGGACTAATAATCTTACCGGTCATTAAAACCGCCAGCAGGATAAAGATTAGCACGGACCCCAGAAGCTTCATGCCAAAGTGCTGCAAGTCCGATTCCCGCATTATCTTGAGTCCCACCCACGTGTATTTCGCCTTATCATCGTTGGGCTGAGTCGCAAGACTGGTGATAACGTTGGCTGCCAGCGCACAAAGAAAGGCGATGAAAACAGCGTGAAAAGGGTTTAAACTCGTGCCAAACCTCATGACAATCTCTTTGGCAATCGACCCTTCCCCCGCCGTAACCAAAGCATAGAGGCTAGGCAGCCCGTAGGATACAACAACTCCTGTAATGATTGACACAAACCCTGCCGTTGGCGTAGCGCGTGACCACAGCATCCCCACCATGAAGGCAGCCACCAGCCCTGAAACCAGCTTTGCCTGATGGCCAAGCACGTAATTCATGAACGGCTCATCGGCATTAGGATCAAAGACCACAATTGTTAGGATTGCCGAACCAAGCACAAGAATTCCAATAATAACTTTACCAAGGCGGACCAGTTTTTCATCGCTGGCTTCGGGATTCACAAAACGCTTGTAGCCATCAAAGGTGATCAAAGTGGCAGCTGAATTCATCATCGAGTCCACACTGGAAAGAATCGCTCCAATTAAACCAGCGGCCACCAGTCCCACCAATCCCGGCACAGCCAAAGGCGCAACCACCTCTCGCATCAACATGGGGAACGCCGTGTCCCCCGCCAACTGCACCCCGGGCATAAGCTGCTGAAAGAGGTAATAAGCGGCGATGCCGGTTCCGATAGAAATGAACGGGATCAAGAGCTTCACAAAACCTGCGGCAATAATACCCGTTCGCGCGTCCTTAAGCGAACGAGCTGCCAAGGCTCTCTGGACTATAAACTGGTTGGCTCCCCAATAATAAAAGTGAAGGACTAATACCCCTGAAAGCATTCCGGTCCACGGATGCTTCGGATCATCCATGGGTTTGTAGAGATGCATGAGATCCCTCCCTTCAACAATCTCCTTTAACTTGTTCTGGTCAAAATCAATCATCATCGACCAACTGCCGATAAGGTTGTGGTTAAACGTGCACCAGGCCACGATAAGCATTCCCAGCAGGATCAAAACCGACTGAATAACGTCAGTAATAATAACCGCCCTTAACCCTCCCACAATTGTGTAGGCACCGGTCACCAGGGCCATAATAAGAATGCCCCAGATGTACAGCTTGCGATCCACCTCGACTCTCTTGAGCAACCCCCACTTGGCTTCAATCGAAGGTATCTGGTTTTTAATTTCCTGAAAAGGAGGAGGCGTCCCTTCAGGATAAAGTTCGGCGTAAGCATCGTTATAAGTCGCCTCCGTGAATTGTCCGGCTTTCTGGGCCAGGCAAATAGGGCCGTACTTTTCCCATGCATCCAAAACCTCGGTCCGGGCTTCAGCTTCGCTGGCGGTTAGATCATTTAAATCCCTTGAAGGAATCTTGCCCGTATTCTCCAGTTGGGACGCATACTGGGCCTGAAGGATTTCAGCTTTGTCTACCAAGAGAATGTTTACAGCTCTTGAGCCGAGGTAGAATGCCGGCAACATCATCACCAGCACGATGATAGTCACCATAATCCCGGCATAAGCCACACGACTCCGGTCATCAAAGCGCCGGTTCAGGTAATCGGACAGGGTAAAGATGTGCAGCTTGCGGTAAACCGGTAAAAAGAAATAACACAACAGCAACAAGCCGGCGATGGCCGTAATCTCCAAATGACTGATAACAAAGCCTGCCCCAAAGCCCACCGCCATCATTCCCACCATGTGATTGGCCGAAACATTAGATCCAAAAATAGAACCAGCCACCGCCCACCACGGAGTATCTTTCCCTGCCAAGTAATAATCCTGTGCCGACGAGCCGTCGTTACGGCCGACCCATAGCCCTACGGCCATCACCCCAAACAGGATTCCAAAAAAAACAATAAAATCGGCTGTTGAAAGAATGCCTTCCATGGCGGTCTGTCACTAGGGTCAATTATGCTTTATATTCACCGGATTTCCAATGACAAAAGCCTTGCTAGGAGACGTTGACTGACCCACCTTTTGCTCTCCCCTCCATTGTTTTTATGAAACGCATATTATTGATACTTCTTTTTATCTCACCATGTGGGGCACGCTGGTGGTGGAATAGATAAATTGCGTTGAACCCATGACCCATTTGAGCTAACCACTGCAGCCCGTTATCAAACCAAAACTAGACCATGGCTATTGCTCCCAAATCCGTTAAACAACTCAAGACCGTCAAAAAGAATGTGCGCAAACATGTGGACGCTGCGTTGGAGGCGACCGGAGGACTGCTGCGCTTGGCTCCAGCATGGGTGCCGCGTTCCTTCCTGCAACCGGGTCTGCGGTTAAAGCTGCATCCCGATGACACCTATGCCTATGGCCTCAACCGAGGCGGCATTGACGAACGCTGGTTTGGCTCCACCACCGAAGCTGCCAACGAGGGCCGAGTGCCCGATGAGGGTTTAAGTTATGTGGTGCATGGACGCAACCGGTTCACCCTGCGTGATGCGGTAGCCGAGTGCGGCGCGGACATTATCGGCAAACGGATTTGGAAGAAATACGGTAAATGGCCTGTATACTCCAAGTTCTTCGACAACATGGGGCCCATCCCGCATCACATGCACCAAAATGCAAAGCAGGCAAAGCTTGTGGGGCAGGAAGGGAAACCTGAAAGTTACTACTTCCCTCCGCAACACAACAACGTAGGCAACAATTTCCCCTACACCTTCATGGGCCTTGAGCCGGGCACCACGAGAGCGCAGGTACGCAAATGTCTGGAGGATTGGAACAAGGGCGACAATGGCATTCTGGATTTGTCGCGCGCCTATCGCCTGAAGCCTGGTACCGGCTGGCTGATTCCTCCCTGCATTTTGCATGCCCCGGGCAGCCTATGCACCTATGAACCGCAGTGGGGCAGTGATGTCTTCGGCATGTACCAGAGTCTGGTGGAAGGACGCGAAGTACCGTGGGGCCTGCTGGTCAAAGACATGCCCAAAGGCAAGCATAAGGATCTGGATTTCATCGTCGATCAGCTCGACTGGGAGGGCAACTTGAACCCCAAATTCAAGGATAGTCACTACCTTGAGCCGGTCCCGGTGGCCGACACCCGTAAGGGGGGCTATGTGGACCGATGGATTGTTTATGGCCGCATCAAGAAGGAGCAACTTTTCACCGCCAAGGAGCTCACCGTCGACCCCGGCGCCAAGTGTACCCTAAAGGATAAAGGCGCCTGGAGCGGCATCTGTGTGCAGGGCAAAGGCACCATCAACGGCCAGCCCTTGAATAGCCCCAAGCTCATCCGTTTCCACGAGTTGACTGAGGACGAATATTTCTGCACCGAAGACGGTGCCAGATCAGGTGTCACTTTTGAGAACACCAGCGACACAGAGCCCCTGGTGCTTTTACGCTACTTCGGACCGGAGACAAATCCGGATGCGCCAAGGATGGGCGCCTACCGGAAAAACAAATTCAACTAAATTAAAACATGAAACCCAAGCTTATCCCTCTTCGTTTATTCATCGCCACCATGGCGGCCTTGGCCATTCAGGTTGGCTTTGCCGCGGACAAGAAACAAAAGCCGCTGCGCGCTTTGTTGATCACCGGCGGTTGCTGCCATAACTACATCTTCCAGAGCCAAGCGTTGATTGATGGAGTGGCTAAGCATGCGAAGGTTGACTGGACTGTCATCAATGAAGGCGGCAAGGGAACCAAGGCGATGATCCCGCTTTACAAGAATGCAAACTGGGCCAAGGACTATGACGTGGTGGTACACAACGAATGCTTTGCCAACACCAGCGACAAGGAGTACGTGCAATCCATCACCAAGGCGCATGAGGCGGGCGTTCCGGCAGTAGTGATTCACTGCGCGATGCACACGTACCGGGCGGCGAGCTTTGATGATTGGCGCAAATTTTTGGGCGTGACCAGCAGGCGCCACGAGCACAAGAGTGAGTACCCGGTGAAGAAGGTCATGAAGCAGCATCCCATCCTCAAGGGGATGCCGGATAACTGGAAAACGCCGAAAGATGAACTTTATGTTGTTGAAAAGCTCTGGCCCAGTGCCAAGGCGCTTGCCACCTCCGTAAGTGAACGCGACAAAAGGGAACACGCGGTGATCTGGACGCACCAGTACGGCAAGGCACGTGTGTTTGGCACCACCTACGGGCATTCTGATGAGACCTTCAAGGATCCTGTTTTTCTCAATTATGTTTCTCGCGGACTGCTTTGGGCCGCTGGCCGCCTGAACGAGAAGTAATTACTGCCACCAAAAAGTTTCCGCAAAGGGCGAGGACTACCCCCCCTTTTTCTTGTGTTTAAATCCCAAGCAGGCATAGTGCGCAGCGCCTGAGGAGGTTTGGATGCGTTCCCTACGAAATATAGCCATTATTGCGCACGTAGATCATGGCAAAACTACACTCGTAGATTGCCTGCTTAAACAATCAGGGACTTTCCGCGCCAACCAAGCCATTGCCCAAGAAGATCGCATCATGGATTCCATGGATTTGGAGCGAGAGAAGGGCATCACCATCAAGGCAAAAAACGCTGCGTTTGAGTGTTGCGGCCAGTATGTCAATATTGTTGATACCCCGGGTCACGCCGACTTTGGAGGCGAGGTTGAAAGAGCTTTAAGCATGATCGACAGCGTGCTGCTATTGGTCGACGCCAAGGACGGCCCTCAGGCACAAACCCGGTTTGTGTTAAGAAAGGCATTGGAAATTGGTATACGGCCTATCGTCGTCATTAATAAGATAGACCGGGAGCATGCTCGGCCTGATTGGGTGCATGATCAGGTGCTGGAGCTCTTTTTTGCGCTGAACGCAACAGAGGAGCAGCTGGATTTTCCGTTTGTTTATGCCAGTGCCAAAGACGGATATGCCACACACGATCCCAGCATGCGGGAGGGAGACATGACTCCGCTTTTTGACATGATTTTAAAACATGTCCCCCCTCCGCACGTCGAGGAAGGGGCCGGGTTTCAAATTGCTGTCGCTAATGTCGATTACTCCGATTATCTGGGACGCATTGCCTTCGGAAAAATTCGCAGCGGCTCTATTTGTGTTGGGGATGCGCTGCATAGCTTACAGGACAAAAAAATAACGGGCTCCGGCAAGGTTACCGCTCTCTTCCAGTTCGAAGGGCTAAAACAAATCCAGATTGAAGCAGCTCAAGCAGGCGATATCGTCGGAGTCGCCGGCCTGCCAGACGTTTTAATTGGAGAAACCTTGGTTGATAATCCTGAAAGACCCTCTCTGCCATTCAAACCCATTGACCCACCAACCATTAAAATGGCTTTTGCAGTCAATAACGGCCCGTTTGCCGGCCAAGATGGGAAGAAGGTCACCGCACGACAAATATGGGACCGACTTGAGCGGGAAGGAAGAGCCAACGTATCGGTTCAAGTTGCGCAAACAGACGAGAGTACCGTTTTCCACGTCACCGGGCGCGGAAGCATGCAGATAGCCGTACTCGTTGAACAAATGCGCCGAGAAGGGTATGAGGTTTTGGTCAGTCGTCCTGAAGTATTAAGACACCAGAACGAAAATGGTCAGTGGGTTGAACCCATGGAAAAAGTCTTTCTGGAAGTTCCTGCCGAAGCTGTTGGAGATGTGATGGAATCATTAGCCAACCGCAAGGGGACCGTGATCGACATGGCTCCGGTCACTGACAGAATGACTATTCAAGCCATTGCCCCGACACGCGGACTCGTCGGGTTCGAGGTCGAGTTACTCAACCTGACTCGCGGCGAAGGACTCATGAGTCATTTGTTTCATGAATACGGTCCGGAAACCGGGGAGATTCAGTCTCACCGCAACGGGGTTTTATACAGCATGGAGGACGGAGATGTGACTGCTTATGCCCTGGATCAATTGCAAAACCGCGGCAAGTTGCTGGTTGTCCCGGGCGACAAAGTGTACAAGGGTATGATTGTCGGGGAAAACTTACGTGACAACGATCTGCCAGTTAACCCTGTACGATCAAAGCACCTCACCAATATTCGTTCACAGGGAGATGGTAAAGGCATCATGCTGAAAGCTCCCCTAAGCCTGAGTCTGGAGCGCGCTCTGGAATATATTGCCACCGATGAGTACGTTGAGGCTACTCCCACCTCTCTTCGCCTTCGGAAAAAAATACTCGATGAACACGAGCGCAAACGGTCCGAAAAATCGCTAGCGGCGCAAACTGCAAATCCCTAGCAAAAGTGGAGTTTTAGGGTTGAACGCTCCTGCCGGGTTGCTACCTTGTCGACCGACTTCCGCCTCTTTTAATAACGGCTCCCGTGTCGTTGCCTGTTGCGGACGTAATAATTTAAATACAGCATCATGAGTAAATCCCCTAAACTCCACAATGCCATGTGGCCCGGACTCGTCGGAAAAGGCGACGAGGAAGGCCAGGAACCCCCTATCAGCCTTGAGCATATGCTCGATCTCACTGCCGCCGCCGAGGTGGATGGCCAGAAGTTTGATGGCATCGATTATTTCCTTTTCCTGCCACACACAAACCCAGAAGCCAGTGATGATGATCTAAAAAAGATTGCCGACCTTATCCAAGGCAAAGGTTTCGACATAGGCTCCCTTGTGGCTCCTGTTTGGCCCGGAACCGTGGGCGACTCAGCCATGGGCAGTGCCGAGCAGCGCGGCAAGTTTCTTGACGCCGTTAGAATGGCCTGTCGGATCGCAAAAACATTCAACCAACACGGTGCGCGCAAACGGGGCGTCATCCGTATCGACTCCGCAGAGTTCGGAGTAGAAAAATGGCGCGAAGATGCACCTGCAAACACGGCAACTATCGTGGAAACCTTTAAGGAAGCGGCAACCATAGCCGCCGGCGAGGGCGAACGCCTTGCCGCCGAAGGGGAGATTTGCTGGGCCGGTATGCACAGTTGGAAAGATATGCTCGACGTCCTTGAAGGCGTTGGCATGCCAGAAGCCCTCGGCTTCCAAGCCGACCTTGCGCACACCTATCTGTACACGCTTGGCTACAATGCGCCGGAGCATGCGCTCCTTCAGGAAGGCTACAGCGATGAAGAATTCTGGTCGGCTTACGAGAAGATGACCGATGCCTTACGTCCGTGGACAATTGATTTTCACGTTGCCCAAAATGATGGCGAAGTTCACGGGGCCGGCAGTCACGACAAGACGGGTAAACACTGCCCGGCTGATGATCCTAACGGCAAACTGGACATCACCCGTTGTGCCGGCTACTGGCTTAAGGATGCCACCGACCGGGGCATCGAACACATCTGCTGGGACGGATGCATGTTTCCCAATGCCACCCTCGAAGACCCCAACACTTGGAATGCCATTCTTAAAGCCATGATTGACGTTCGCAACGCACACGGCTGGGAATAATTTTTTGATACCATGAGCGATAAAAAACCTCTGAATATTGGACTGGTGGGCTATGGCTTTATGGGCCGCACTCACTCAAACGGTTATAAGCGTGTTAGCGACTTCTTTCCCGACTTGGAGCATCGGCCCGTACTAAAAGCCGTGTGCGGCCGCACCCAGGACCGCACCAAAGCCTTCGCCGAACAGTGGGGTTTTGAAAGTCATGAAACCGACTGGCGCGAGCTGGTCAAGCGCGACGACATTGACGCAATCGACATCTGCACCCCCAATGATCAACACGCCGAAGTGGCCATTGCTGCCGCTGAAGCAGGCAAAATGGTTCTCTGCGAGAAGCCGCTGGCCCGGACGGCTGAAGAGAGTGCTCCGATGGTTGATGCGGTGGAGAAGGCCGGCGTAGCCAATACCGTCTGGTACAACTACCGGAGAGTCCCCGCCGTTACGCTCGCCAAACAAATTATTGATTCAGGCAAACTCGGACAAATCTTCCACTACCGCGCCAATTTTCTGCAGGACTGGACCATTAGCGCAGATCTACCGCAGGGTGGCGAAGGGCTCTGGCGGCTGGACGCAGCAGCAGCTGGCAGCGGTGTCACGGGTGATTTATTGGCCCACTGCGTTGACACGGCCATCTGGCTCAATGGAGGTATCCGAGATGTGTCGGCTGTCACCGAAACCTTCATCAAGGAACGCGTACATACTGCCACGGGTGAAAAGCAGGAAGTCACCATTGACGATGCCTGCATCTTCCACTGCCACTTTGCCAATGGATCGCTGGGCCTGTTTGAATCCACGCGTTATGCCCGTGGCCACAAGGCGCTTTACACCTTGGAGATCAATGGCGCCGATGCCTCCATCCGCTGGGATCTGCACGACCTCAACCGGCTTGAGTTCTTCGATCACAGTGATGAATCAACTACACGAGGTTGGCGCAGCGTGCATATCACCGATGGCGACATGCCTTACATGGACAAGTGGTGGGTACCCGGTCTCTGTATCGGCTACGAACACACCTTTGTGCATCAAGTGGCCGACTTCCTCGGAAGCCTGGATACCGGCACTCCATGCAACCCCACCTTCCGTGACGCACTGGAAACCGCCAAAGTCTGTGATGCAGTCCTCGATTCGGCGAAAGACCGCGCCTGGAAGAACGTGTAAGAAAATCCATTTTAAATCACCCGCACTGAATGGTGCGGGTTTTTTTATTGCCTTACCCCGTGAGCAGAACCAAATGTTTCCCTGATTTATCCATGGAACCACGCATTCGGATTGAGACAGAAATGGATCAAGCAGCCATTCGAGATATTAACGTAACCGCTTTTGGATCCGAAACAGAAGCGGACCTGGTGGAGGATTTGCGCACAGAAGGATACGCACGATTATCTCTGGTAGCAGAAATTAATGATGTGCTAACTGGACACGTCCTTTTCAGCACCATGAGTATTAAGGGAGAATATGGAGCAGTGGATGCACTGGCCTTGGCCCCGTTGGCAGTGCGACCAGAATGGCAACGAAGAGGAATTGGATCGCGTCTTGTTGAAGACGGCCTGGAACAATGCCGCAAGGCGGGGTGCCAAATTGTACTGGTGGTGGGGCATCCGAAATTTTACGGGCGCCTTGGGTTTTCCGCCAAGCTAGCAGAGGCAATTGCTTCACCCTATTCAGGGGAAACATTTATGGCTCAAGGACTATCACCAGATGCACTGCGTGGGGTAAAAGGAACAGCTCAATATCCACAACCTTTTTCACTATTATGATTCTGGCTAGCTTGATGACGCAGTGCATCCATGAATTATTCCCTCAGATAAGGCCGAGGATATAAACCCCATGGAGAAGGACAGAACAAAGTGGAATCGAAAATTCTCTGAACGCCTCGGGGAACTGAATGAGCCTGAGCCATTTGTGGTTCAGTCCGCTGACCAATTGCGCCCCGGCAGCGTGCTGGACCTGGCCTCGGGCGATGGACGCAATGCGGTTTATTTGGCAGCCGGTGGTTTCTCGGTGTGTGCAGTCGATATCTCCGAGGTGGCCCTTAAGCGATTGGCGCAGTTTGCAAAGAGACGGCAGCTTCCCATCCAAACCCGCCAAATGGACTTGGATGAGACAAGAGACCTTGATGCCTTGGGGGCATTCGACAATCTCTTGGCCTGCCATTATAAGCCGGCTCCCGACTTGCTGGACCGTTTTCCTTTGCTGGTACGACCCGGCGGCATGGTGATCCTGTGTGTATTCAACCTACGCCAACATCATGAGCACGGTTTCTCATTACGGTATTGTGCTCAAGATGAGGAATATCTGAACTCCCTGCCCGGGTTCGAAGTACTGCAATACGAAAAAATGGCGGATAATGGCGCCTACTTGGACGGTTATCTCTTCAGAAGAAAATAACCTAATTCCATGACACCTCCCACATTGGAATGAGCTCATAAACACACACCTTAACGAGTTTTCCTGATTTTTTACGGGAATTTACTTGAATAGCCTGTTAGGATGTGGCGTCTTTATTCCTCTAGGCCGATTTTCTGAAAAAATCCGGTTTAATACAGAAATTAACGAAAAGGAACTCGAAATGTTGAAGCATGTTATTACTGGTACTCTTTTGGCAATGATACTGATGCTGGGTATCAACGCATCGGCGGCAGACCTCCCAAAGCAGAAGATTTGCCCATTGATGATTGAGGAAGAGATTGATCCTGAAGACTTTGAGGTCGTGAATTACAAAGGCGTGAAAGTCCTGATGTGCTGCAGCACCTGTAAGAAGATGTGGGCGCAGAACCCTAACTACTTTGCGGTTGTAAGCGTGAAGGAAGCACCCCAGCTCAAAGCGGTAGCGTCCAAAGAAATCAAGCCGATGAAGCAGCTCTTTTGCCCGGTGTACACTGACACGCGCGTACATCCCAAGAGCCCTTCGATGGAGTACGAGGGCAAGAAGATTTACTTCTGTAAAGATCGCGCCAAGTCTCGTTTTGAGGGCAACCCGGCGAAGTACGCCAAGAACCTCAAATAGCGTTTCAGTCGGCACAATTTCTGCGCCCCCGTTTTCGGGGGCTTTTTTTATGCCTCCATCACCTGAGCCGGCCGGGTAAAGACAAGGAGGCAGGTGATGTCATCCTCCTCTAGACCAGTAAGCCGGGCAAGCACACGGCGATAGAGCGCGAGTTGAGGCTGGTGACGCTGAATGGCCTCTGTCAGTCCCTTGCCATCCACGCGGTCGGTCTTGAAATCGATGATTTCTGCATTGTCCTTGCGCAACACCACGCGGTCGAACACGCCTGAACAAAACTCGCCATCGACCACGAGTTCAAATGCACGCTCACGCCATACCTCGGCTTGAGAGTCCGGCTTAAATAGCTCACCAATTTCCTTCGTATCAAGACAGCGCGCCACCTCGTCTGCCGCAGCTGTATTTTTTTGGCGGAATTGTTTTAATAGTTCTGGGCTTGTCTCATCGTTCCATTCGATCTGCTCAAAAATTTCATGTACCGCCCTCCCAAATGACGCCGCATCAGAACCATGCGGCGCGAACAGACTGGCACCACGCAGAATAGTGCCGCCATGAGAGGAAGGGCGAAGATGAGCCATGCGAGGGTGGCTGCGTTTGTTCGTAATGAGGTCCGGTTCAATGACAGGAGGGTCTTCCTTGGCCGGCTTTTCTTCCACCCAACCGAAGTCACCTTCCTCAAATATTTTTTTGGCCGGCAGGGGCGAGTCCTCAAGTGGCTTGCCATCGCCTTTTGCCAATGTCTCGGTGAGTAATTGGGAGTAATTATTGGAGGAACCTGAAGGCGTGGTGGTGATGACATACAGGCCCTGCCGGGGTCGTGTAAGCGCCACGTACAATTTGCATAAATTTTCGTAGCATGCCTCGGATCGGGCTTGGGCTAACGCGGAGCTGAGCTGGGGGTCAGCAGTGCAGATTTCCTTTGGCGGCAGATCGAGAATCCATTCGGCTTCGCCCTCGTCATCGGTGTGGGTATGCAGGGCGTCCCTGCGTGTTCCGTCTAGGCGACTACCCTCAAGGTCAGGCACAATGGTGAGATCGAAGGTGAGCCCCTTGGCCTTATGGATGGTCATCACCTGCACCACGTTCGCGCCGGATGCGCCAGCAAGTTCCTGTGCGGGAACAAAACGAAGGAACTCATCAATGTTGCGGCTGCCGCTTTCATCAAACTGTCGCGCCAATTCAATGAATTGGCGGGCTCTCCAAAGGCTAAAGTCGTTGAGTTGTGCCTTCAGTTGCGCGATCCATTCGCGAGCCACCTCCTCAAATCCAACCTGATGAATATTGCGCTGTAGCTCGCGCATGGCATCCTCCCACTGGTCAGCCTCAGCGGGCAACAGCGCCCCAAGGGGCGTCATCCGGACGTGACCACGGCTGAATCGGTCGGTTGGATGCGCCGCACAGTTAAAAAGCGAGAGCAGTGCGGCCCCCAGTGGATTATCCGCGCCCGGGTTGGTTACTGACTCCCCCACTACCGGCAGGTCCGTCAATGCACCGCGCAAATGATCCACCACCTCGCGCACCGCCTGATTTGTCTGCACGAGAACGGCGCATTCCAGGCCATTGGCAATCGGCTGGAGACGCTCAAGCAAATTGGCCACCAACGGCCAACGCTGATCCTTCTCCTCCACGGTCAGGTACAGCGAATGCCCTTTGGTTTCCTTTAGCGGCTTGGCCGAGACATGTTCATTCCAGATCTTGTTCCAGCGTTTGGCCGCGGTTTCATTTTCATCGTATTTACGCAATGTGGCAGCATCGCCGAAGACGGCGTTGATCAGCTTAAGTACATTCGGGCAGGAGCGCCATGATTCATCCAGTGAACGAATATCAAACTCCTGGCCGGTGCCCTGCTCGTATCGTTTTGCCACGCGATCAAACAGCTGCGGATCGCCGCCTCGCCACTGATAAATGGATTGCTTCTGGTCCCCCACACAAAAGAAGGTGCGCGCTCCATCGGGATCCTGGGCAACCTCGTCGATGAGGTTTTCCACCACGTGCCACTGCACCGTGCTGGTGTCCTGAAATTCATCCAGCAACCAATGGTCAAACGCTCCATCAAGGCGATACTCAAGGTCGAGTTGCCCACTTCCCAGGGGGGGTCGACCCTCGCGAGGGGCAAGCAGTACCGGCAAATCCGCAAAAGTCAGCCGACCCACCCGGCGCACCTGCGCGTCATAGCGCTCTTCAAACGCCCAAAGCAGCCCATGGATGCCCTGTGCACACGCAAGCTTTATGGTGAGTTCTTGAGCCACGCAATGGCGCAGAATACGCGCAAGTTTCTGGCTGAATTCCGGGGAGGGGCAATAAGCCTTACGGCTATAGATAAATTCCCATTCACCGCGTTCCATCGCCTCGAGGTTTTCCACGGCCAACCTCACCAGCGTTGGGGATCTGGCGAAAAGATTTTTTCTGGGAGCCCAGGTTGCAAGGTGGTCGGCCACTCTCCCCCAGTTATTTTGCAGGGCCGCAGTAAAACCCTGATCGGTTTCCAAGTGCGGTCGCCAGTCGGCGACCATGTCCGGCAACGATACCTTTTGCTCAGTCCATGGGTTGCCGGTCGGCCAAATCAACGCAGGATCTCCCCATCGATTGGCATCAGGCACGCGCAGGAGCAGCTCATGGCAGCTCTTGAGATGCTCCTCAAATGAGCCGACAAAATTCCGGCTGTCCTGACCCGCGGTGGAGAGTCGGAACGACTCAATCAGGTCATCGCGCTCCTTCGGGCGCGTTTCGTGATGAGTCAGCAGGTTTTCAAGCACGTGCAGCCGTGCCTGTTGCTTGTGAAATTCACTCATCATCTCAAACTCGGCTCCGAGTCCAAACTCCATCGGGAAGAATCCCAGCACACGATGGAAAAAACTATCGATGGTGCCCAATGAAAGCCGTCCCATGCCGTCTACCAACGTGCGCAACGCTCCCCCAAACGTGGCTTGCGAGGTGCCCGGCATTCCGATGTCGCCGGCCAGTTTCTTTGCAGCCTTTGTGTCCTGCGCGGCTTCGGCCAGCTTTGTCAGTATTCCCTCGAAAAATTCGCCGGCTGCCTTGCGCGTGAAAGTCAGGGCAATGATTCGTTCGGGCAACTGGCCGCAAACCAGTAACTCGATGAAACGGTTGGTCAACTGGTATGTCTTGCCCGAGCCCGCCGAGGCGCGAATCATCACGTGTTGAATCTTCTTCACGCCACCTCCTCCACCGGTTGCGCTGCTGTCAACTCAGGCAGGCCAAACAGAATGCCCTCAAATTCATCGTAATCCACCTTGGACCGCGGCGGCCAAAAAACACCCGACTGCACATCCTTCACCACCCCGCGCGCGCAGATGAGTGCGGCCTCAAGTATCTCACGATCAAATGGATCCAGTGGCGCGACGCCCATGTCCGCACCGACAGCAGGCAGATTAAAATATCCCAGCGTCAAGTCCGACCCGTACTCCGTTTCAAGCGCCCAGGCATAGAGCGGCAGTTGCAGGTTCGTCCAGCGGTACGCCTTATCATCGATTTCAAACCGCGCATAGTCCGGCACCGTTTCGGCGTCCCGCTCCTCCCGATATTTCCGCCAGTGCTGGCTGGCAGGTTGCTTGGCGGTGTTGGAAGTCTTGTAGTCAAGCACACGTACCGCGCCGGTGTCGGCATTGCGCTCTATCCGGTCGATGCGTCCATTAACCGGGATTCCGTCGAGTTCCTCATTGAACTGTCTTTCAGAACCGATAATTTCCCAGCCATCGGTCCGCTCGATTGCCTGTTGCCGGGCGGCATGGTGCAGCCGTTGCCGGGCAATCCCCTGCTGCACCAATAACGGGAGAGGTGGATGCTTTCCAAAATTCTGTTCCATTTGCTGGCCGAGGAGCCTAACCAAAGTTGCATGGATCGCCCCGGGATCCTTCAGCTGCCGGGCTTCTTCATCCCTGCCGAAAGCATCAAGCACATTGTGCATCAGCGATCCAAAGCCGCGCGCATCCATCTCACGTTGCTCCAAGTCCGGTAATTCCATCCGCAGCACATGCCGCAGATAAAATCGATAAGGGCAGGCCAGGTAGCTGGTCATGGAGGTGGCACTGAGTTTTTCCATCGGCTGGATCAATCCCGGCTTCAGTTCCCATGCCGGCTTCCATGCCGGTGGCTGCGGTCCGGGCGACAGTTTATCAAAGAGGCGCTCAACCCGCCTTGGCAACTCTCTGTCTATGCAGCCGAAGAGGAGTCGCGAAGGCTTGAGCGGATCACCGTTTGCACACTGTCGACCCACCAGGATATCGACCCGCCCTTCATTAGCCCGTGTTCTTAGAAGCAGTTCCAGTAGCCACGCATCACGGGCAAAGCGGTCGCCGTTGGTTCGCAGGCCAAGGCGCTCGCGAAGTTTCTCAGGAAGAAACCGGTCGCCGTGTATTGATTCGGGCAAGTGCCCCTCATTGGCCCCGGCCACGATAAGGTGTGGAGCATCCTCCCATGCCAACTCCAGCCAACCTTGAATATCCACCGCTTCCTGATGTCTTTCAGGGAAAATCGGCTCGCGTTCCACCAACTCCAACAACAACGTCAGTGCCTCGGAGGCCGGTGGCCGCTCTTGATCGCCCAATACAGACTCCCACTCGGCAAGGCGCGCCATGAACAGACGCGCGGATTCCAAGTCGGCGGAGTCCTCCTCGCGCCCTTCGGTAAAGGTTCGGTCGGTAAAAGCCTCCTGCAAAAACTCCACCAATCCCCCGGACAACGGTGTTTTTTCAATACGATCCAGCGCCCTCTCCAGCTGTCGCAGCACCGCTCGCGCGTGGCGACGGTTTCCAATATGTTTCCCTTCAAAAAACAACTGCGCCGCATCCCCCAAATTAACCGGCAGATGACTTGTGCGGATTTCATCAAGCCCCTTCAAGAGCCGCGTCGGGGACAACTCATCGACTTGGCCGCGAGCCCAGCCCCAAGCATCGGGCAGTCGCAACAACGCATCTGCGTGGCTGAAACTGCGCTGCTGTAGCAGGGCTTGGAGTGCTTTCAGGAACGCCAGCATGGGGGCGTGACGCAGAAGCCTCCCTTCAGGATTGAAGCAGGGAATATCCGCATCAGCCAAGGCGCGCTCAAGATGCGGTGTCACCGCAGTGTCCACGACTCCCACAGCCAAGTGACTTGGGCGGTTGTGGTTATATGGAGCGAGTCGTGAGACAGTCTCGCTTGCCTGCGCCACCTCGTCGAGGCAGGTGTTCAATTGCCCGTCGTCCAACGGTAGTTCCCGGGTGGCCCAACATTCAGGTTTAGGCCGTCCCCAATCATCAAAGAGTTCTTTTCCCCCTTCCGGTCCAAAAACAGTCACCTCCACCGGCACTCCCTCCGCCACCAATTTTTCCAGTGCCCGCTGAATTAGAGTCGGCAAATCCGGAATCCCCAGGATGACCATCCGGTTGATGCCTGGCGGCAACACGGGGGATCGCGCAGCTTGGCGTTTGGCATCATGAAGATCCGTTTGACCATCCAGTAGATTTCTATAAGCCGCCTCCAGATTCTTCAGCCCCTGCCATCGTGCCGATTCCTCCTGGCACACTTCACTGTCAGCCACCGCTGTAAAGTCCAGATCGCCTTCGGCCAACGTCCCACGCAGTTCATGCAGTGTTCTGGCCATCTCCCTGCGCCAAGTGTAATCCGGATTCCTGGGTGCCTGTGAAAATAGGCTGGGAAACCGGCGTAAATCCACTTCTTCCAGAACGCGGTTCCAGTACCACAAACAGGCCAATTCCGGTGCTGCGTCATCACTCGGACGCACAAGATGCCAAGGGGTGGTGGTCATGGACGGGAAAAGCGCTCCCCCGCGTTGGTCCATTTCCCAAGCCAACGCCTCGCGCAACCGCCGTCCCGCTTGACGGGTGGGCAGCAGCAGCCAACTGGCGCTCAAATCCAAAACCCCCTCCGGAGCATCAGAGAGCAGCCATTCCACCGCCACCGGCAGAATTGGACGATCCCATGGCAGACTGACGATCTCGGGACGTTTGTTCATGTTTAAGTATACGCCAAAAAACAGGCGATCACTGAGCATGCCCCACCCCTTGGGACATTTACAGTCCGTTCCATTGGAATTCTACTTGCTTTGATTCTGCGGGGGGGTTTGGTTTGTCTTCCCTACAGTGAGTTACCCAGCCTTGTTGATAGCTGATAATCCGGCCTGTGAGTCTACCCTGGCAACATTGACGGTCCTTGAGCGTCTTGTAATCGCGACTCACAAAGCCGGGGCCAAGACGATCACAATCGTCCATTCTGGAAAACCTCCGGACTTGGCACACGCCAACAGACTGAATATCGCTTACAAACTAACCGAAACAGTCCCACCCTTGCATGAACCCACTCTGCTTTTGGCAGGGAACTTGGCCGCGCAGGAAGCGGATCTCGCCCGGGTACTGAGCAAGAAGGGCCGACTGTATACTCCAGCCCGGGAGCCGCTACCCTGTGGTGTGGCCATTGAATGGGCTGACGAGCTTGATGCCTCCTTGCCTCAGCACCCCAAAATCGAGGCCTTCGGTGTTGGCCAAGTGGTAAAAGACAGCCTTAGCGCAATTCAAGCCGAGGATGCTTTATGGGACACCATGGGGAAGGAAACCGACAGCGTTGTTGATCACAACTTCAACCGTCCCATTGGACGCGCCATGTCAAAAGCCCTCATCCATACATCTCTTTCTCCAAATGCCGTGTCCGTGATAGGCACAATCATCGGTGTCCTTGCCGCATGGTGTTTCACCCACGGCGAAGCGCACCTGATGATCTTGGGAGCCCTATTGTTGCAGCTCTCTGCAGTAATCGATTGTGTTGATGGAGACATAGCCCGGATTCTACACAAAGAAACTAAAGCCGGCAAATGGATCGATCTGGGAGGAGATCAGCTGGTGCATCTGCTGCTTATCACAGGCATAGGAGTGGGGCTATACCGCATGACGGAACAAACCGGGCCGACCTTATGGCTCGGGTTGGGGGCAGCACTCGGCGTGGTGATGTCGTTCCTAACCATTCTGCGAGCAGAACAAAGCCCCCTCCCTCTTCCTCGTCTAAAAAAATTCCTCTCCAAAACCGCCAACCGTGATTTTTCCGTGCTCCTGATTGTCTTAGCCATTGTGGAACGCGTGCAATGGTTTCTATGGATCGCCTTCTTGGCTGTGCATATATTCTGGCTCTACGGCGCCTGGCTGCGATGGCAGGATGAGCAGGAGCAGTCCCAATAAAAAATCCCCGTGATCCCTTCTTTTCGCGGCCGGGCTGGAGCTTTTTGTTGGTTTATTCAGCGGACTGGTTGGAGCGATATCCTTAGAACTTGGATGGCTCTTTGCTCAGACTAGGGGCAGGGGAGGCGAAAGGAGCTGGAATCCTCATCCGGCCCCGCCCTGTAAACCACAATCTCTCAAACTCAAGCTTGCGAAATAATAAATTACCAAGCAACATTCAGAACTCCCTCGTTGGACTAATTGCAAAAGATGTTTTTGCGTACCTACATCCTAATATTGCTTCTGTTTTCAGTTGGCTGTGCCAGTTGGCAATCGGATTCTGCCTTAAAGGATCTGCCTGAGCCGTCTCACCCGGAAGACGTGCAGCTCCTGCTCCAGACTGCTCCAGACCCTTTAGAGCAGATGAATCGTGCGTTCTTTGCGCTAGATAAAACGCTTTTTACCTATGCTCTGGAACCCATATGGTCCAGCTACAACGCAGCGGTGCCTCAAAAGGCACGAAAGGGCATTCGGCACTTCAGTGACAACCTTAAATATCCAGTCCGACTGACAGGCAATCTCCTGCAAGGCGAGTGGAAAAATGCCGGCACGGAAACCAAGCGGTTTTTTATCAATACCACCGTAGGGATACTGGGCTTTTCCGATCCAGCCGCCGACAAGTATAACATATATCTGGCTGAGGAAGATCTCGGGCAGGCACTTGGCAGATGGGGCTGGAAAGAATCGGCTTACCTCCATGTACCGGTTTGGGGAGCCTCCTCTCCCCGTGATGTCGTTGGAGGAGTCGGAGCAATCGCGCTGAACCCGTCCTCCTGGGTTTATGGAGCTGGCGCAACCTTCAGGTTCAACGATAAATCGTTCAAATCCGAGTCAACCCGCAAGTTGCTTGCCGTGGAGCTTGACCCCTATTCACTCAACAAACTTTATTACAGCCGGAGGCGTGCTATTGAAATCGCCAACACACAGCCTGCCATGGAGGGAGAAGACACCCCGCAAACCCAGACCCTGCAGGCAATATCCAATCGTCCTCAGGATGGCAAGTTCCCCAACAAAGCCGGAATAATAAAGGTTCAGCCCACAGGCTTTCGCAAACCTCTCCCTGCCTCAGTGTGGATGCAGTCCAAGCCCGCTCCCATCGCGTTTGTTATCCCCGGACTGGGTGGTCACCGGCTCGGCGCTCAGGCCCTCGCCCTGGCAGAACTAGCATACCAAGAGGGATATCACGTGGTTTGTTTCAGCAACAACCTAAACTGGGAGTTCATCCTAGCCGCTCCAGCGGATTACACTCCTGGATATCTGGATGATGACCTCCAATATCTCCGCCAAATCCACGAAGCGACCATCGTAAAGATCGGAGCAAAGGCAAAAGGGAAGCCTGCGGTAATGGGCTTTTCCATGGGAGGTTGGTACACTCTCAATTTGGCGGCCACCGGTGCCCCTGAGGAGTATTCCAACGCACTGGCCATTAATCCCCCTCTGGATCTTAACACGGGCTTGCGCATGCTCGACAAACTGTTTCGCAAACCCGCAGGGGAAGAAAATCTGCAAGCCATCAAGGAATCAGCCCTGGTTAAGTTATTGGCAAGTCAGCAGCGTTCCGCTGAGCAAAACATCCTCCCATTCAGTGATCAGGAAGCCTCTTACATTATCGGGCTGAGCTACCGCCTTACCCTCACACAAACCATTATGGCGAGTCTGGATATCACTCCCAGTTCCAAATCTCACAAAAAAATAGGCACCTTGGGCTGGGAAGATTATTACAGTAAAATTGTTGCTCCGGCCCTAGCCGCACGGAAAATTAACCCTGAAGCGCTGGATCGTGCCAGCAACCTCCGCACGCGTGAAGCGGGTTTAGCTGCAGCAAAAAACTTGAAACTGGTGTTAACGGGCAACGATTTTCTCCTTACCCAGGAGGACCTCGCATGGTTTCGGAAACGATTCCCAGACAATCGCACCGTCTACACTGAAACCGGGGGGCACATGGGGCAATTGTGGAAGCCCAAGGTGCGGAAGTCGATACGCGCGGCCATTCGGAGGAATCAGTCTGTTTCCTCGTCCAATTAACGCACTTCATGTCATTGCTTAACCTGAGCGATGTATCCTATTCATGGGATGGAGACCCTCTTCTGGAAGCCGTCACGCTCAATCTTGAAGCAGGCGAGCACATCGGTTTGGTGGGCCGCAATGGGTGTGGGAAATCCACTCTGCTCAAACTGTTGGAAGGAGCCATTGTCCCCGACCGAGGAGAGGTTCATCGTGCGGGGAACTTGTGTGTGCGGCGCCTGACTCAGGAAGTTCCTGATGGAGTTGAACAAACAATTGAGGAAATCATCGGGAAAAATCTTGATTACCCTGAAGAGGAAATTTGGCGTAAAGACAAGGCTTTGGGGGGCATAATGAGGCAAATGCAGCTGGAGGGAAGCAGCCTTTTCTCCTCCCTTTCCAGCGGCATGAAACGCCGAACACTGCTGGCTCAGGCCATTGTTGATCATCCCGATGTCCTGCTTTTGGACGAACCGACCAACCACCTTGATATTGAGTCCATCACCTGGCTCGAGGGATATCTAAAGGCCTACACAGGCACCCTGCTGTTTGTCACGCACGACCGAGCATTCCTCCAGGCATTGGCCACCCGCATTCTCGAAGTGGACCGCGGCCGGCTCTTGGACTGGAGCTGCGACTACCAAACATTTCTTCAACGCAAACAAACCACCTTGGAAGCGGAGGACAAGCATAACGCGAATTTCGACAAAAAACTCGCTCAGGAGGAAGTGTGGATCCGCAAAGGCATTCAGGCTCGGCGCACCCGCAACGAGGGTCGTGTCCGTGCGCTGAAAAAAATGCGTGCAGAACGTCAACAACGCCGCGAACGGGCGGGTAATGTCCAAATGCAGGCTTCAGAAGCAGAGAGGTCAGGCCAGCTGGTCGTAGAAGCAAAAAACCTATCTTTTACCTATGGAGCCGAGCCTGTTGTAAGAGAACTTTCCACCTTAATCACTGCCGGAGATAAGATTGGAATCATCGGCCCCAATGGCGCGGGTAAAACAACCCTCATCAAACTCCTCCTCGGAGAGATCCGACCTCAGGCAGGCTCTGTGCGGCGGGGAACCAAGCTGGAAACAATTTACTTCGACCAGCTTCGCGACCAGATTAAGGATGAACTCAGTATCATCGAAAATGTTGCTGATGACCGTAAAACGATCACCATCAATGGACGCACCAAAAACGTGTATAGTTATCTTGAGGACTTTCTGTTCACGCCGGATCTGGCGCGCAAGCCGGCAAGCACCCTCTCAGGAGGAGAGCGAAACCGACTGCTACTTGCCAAGCTATTTCAGCAGCCGGCAAACCTGATTGTAATGGATGAACCCACCAACGACCTGGATGCTGAAACCCTGGAGCTTTTAGAAGAGGTGATCGCCGCCTTTGCGGGCACGCTATTACTCGTCAGTCATGACCGCGCGTTTCTGAATAATGTCGTGCAAAGCATCCTTGTCTTCGAAGGGGAGGGGAGGGTTAAGGAGTACGCCGGGGGATATGACGACTACCTTGCCCAGAGCAAAACCGGTTCCAAGGGCAGGCCCAAGCCGGAAAAGAAAAAACCGCAAAAGCTTGCGGCCAGTTCTGAAAAGAACAAGAAACTTACCTATAAGGACAAACTCCTACTTGAGTCATTACCAGATAAGATCACCAAACTGGAAAACGAACAAGAGGAGCTCCAGCGGCAAATCAATGACCCGGATTTTTTCAAAAAGCCTCTTGAGGAAACTCGTTCCACAACGACCCGTCTGGAAACCATTGAAACCAAGCTGATCGAAATCTACGCCCAATGGGAAGAGCTTGATGCCCGGGCCTGATTCTACCGGGACTCCTTTAACTCAACTGCTTCACGAGCCTCTCTTCCCATTTGCAGCACCTCCACGGCCTTTTCCAGAGCAAGCGTCTCAAACCTGATCCGACTGCCCGGACGACACTGCCCCAGCTTCCACAAGTCTGCAGACAGGACCGATCCCAGCTTCGGATAACCTCCTATTGTTTGGCGATCATTCATCAGCACGATGGGCTGTCCATCTGGAGGCACCTGAACGGCCCCCAGACATATTCCTTCGGATAACAGTCCCTCCGAAGGAGCCTCGACCGCGGGCCCTTCCAAACAAATCCCCATCCGATCAGAGCGGTTGGATACAGTATAGAGACCTCCCAAAAACTTTTCACGGGATTCATGGCTAAACCGATCAAATTGATAGCCCGGCACCATCCTTAATGGCACCTCGTCCTCATAACGGGGGACACACTCCAGAGGTAAAGCCCCTGGTGCACGGTCTATCGCAGCACACTCCAAGATTTGCCCCGGGACCAGAGCCTCCCCGATTCCTTCTCGTAACACCGTAGCAGTACTTCCTAAAACGGGTCTCCCCGTGAAGCCGCCTGCGGTCGCTACATAAGCGCGCATCCCCCTCTCTGCATATCGCAGATCAACCACGTCCCCAGGAGCAACCCGGTGGCTCTGCCAAAGTGCCTTGGTGTGTCCATTAATGGTCAGGGGCAATACCGCCCCGGTAACCACAATTGACGTGGCCACTTCACTTTCCAGCTTTAAGCCTCCCACCGCCACCTCTATCACCGTCTCTCCCGGTTGATTGCCCACCAATCGGTTTGCCCAGTAGAACGCCTCTCCATCGACGGGACCACCGGTCGTTAATCCCATGGCGTGATATCCAAAACGCCCCGCGTCTTGAAACTGGCTTAGAATCCCCGGGTCTATCACACCGAAGCCACTCATACATCGCCTCCCAGTTCGAGATATGTCGTCCGGTTAATGGCCTCAAATCGCACACGATCTCCCACTTTTACTGTCATCGCCTCGGTCGCGTGCAGGTCAAACATCGCGAGAGGGCATCTCCCAATCAAATTCCATCCCCCCGGAGATGTAGCCGGATAAACAGCCGTCTGGTGATTAGCAACTCCCACCGCGCCACGCGGCACTTTTTGGCGAGGGGTGTCCAGCCGGGGCGTGGCAATCCGTTCATCCACTTGCCCAAGGTAAGCAAATCCCGGGGCAAAGCCGATTGCATACACTCTATACTCTCGGGACTGATGAATCTGGACAACTTCCCCAGTCGTCAGTCCTTTTTCCTTTGCCAGCCTTGCCAGGTCCTCCCCTGCATCGCAGCCATACCAAACGGGCAAGGTAATAAGTCGTCCTTCCGGTTCCAGTACAGGCAGATCTTTAACCTGTTCAAGGGCTTCCTGGATTAGTTCACGGCACAACCTGGAGGCAAGGTGGTTTTGGCGATAAATAATTAGAATAGAAGCATAAGAGACAATGGTGTCCAGCAGCCCTTCCCCCAATCGCTCACGCACGGTTCTGTCCAGCAAGCGGACCCGTTCGTTCACGGTTTCTGATATCGTATCGCCACAATAAACGATAAACGCGTTTTCTCCGGCCACTTCAATGCGTGGCCACTCATTCATTATCCAGAATTCCCCGAATCAGTGGAAGCAACCCCACTCCCACTGGATTATCCCCATGGACACAAAGTGATTGGGCCTGCAATTCCAACCACTGCCCTGAAACCGTCCTCACTATTCCTTTTTCAACAAGTAATCTTACCTGTTGGAGTGTTTCATCTTCATTCAGGATCGAGCCCTCTTCATTGCGTGAGAGCAACTCACCTGAATCAGTATATCGCCGGTCCGCAAAAGCCTCAAATATCAGTCCGGGCGCTTTTTTTCCTTCTCCCGGCAGGGCCTGCACCATAAGCATTCGTCCTTCAACTGCCGATTGAATCGCTGACAGCAATTTTTCATCCCGCATCATGTCATGGTACAATGCCCCGTGTGGTTTCACATAATCCACATCCCCCATTTGGGCGAGCACCCCCACCTGCCCGGCAACCATTTTACTGATTTCTTCAGGAGAAAGATTCATGGATACCCGCCCGAAGTGTTCCCGGTCCGGGTAGCCCGGATGGGCACCGATACTAACCCCGTGCTGGTGCGCCAGAGCCATTGTTTTCCGGATCAAATCCAAGTCCCCGGCATGAGCTCCACAGGCAATATTGGCCTGGTCAATAAATGGCATCACGGTCGCCTCATGTCCGGCTCCTTCTCCAAGATCGCAGTTTAGTTTCATGATTTACGCAGTACCGCACCGAAAAACCCATCGGTACCATCGGTGTGTGGATACAAACGTAAAAAAGGCTCATCGACCACGAATTCCTTGTGCCCTGATATGAATGTATCCACCTGCCTTTCATTTTCCTCGGGCAAAATGGAACAGGTCGCATAAACAAGGCGGCCTCCTGATTTCACCAATCCTGATGCATTCTCGAGAATCGACCGCTGCAGTTCCTGTGCCTCCTTCAACTCCTGAGGCGTCGTACGCCTTCGCAAATCCGGATTTCTCCTCCAGGTTCCTGTTCCTGTACAGGGCACATCAAGTAAAACCCAGTCGACCGTACCACAGTGCCGTTTTACCACGTTGTCGCGTTCGTTTTTAAGCACGCGCATCTGCACATTGCTGACCCCGGCTCGGCCGAGGCGTGGTTTCATTTGGCCCAACCGCTTACTCTGTGTATCCCAAGCGAGAATTCGCCCGCGATTTTCCATTTCTGCAGCCAAGGCGAGCGTTTTGCCTCCGGCGCCCGCGCAAAAGTCCACCCCCTTGTCCCCGGGCTTTGCCTGAACCAGTCCTGCAACCAGTTGGGACCCTTCATCCTGTATTTCAAACCAACCCTGCCTGAAAATTTCCATCGCGAAAAGCGATCCGCGTTTTTGTAGGCGCACGCCCAGGTCGGAATGCGGGG
This sequence comes from Verrucomicrobiota bacterium, assembly GCA_030747505.1. Taxonomy (GTDB): domain Bacteria; phylum Verrucomicrobiota; class Verrucomicrobiia; order Limisphaerales; family UBA1100; genus UBA1100. Next base: position 60,531 of record JASLKQ010000006.1, read on the forward strand.
TTGGCTCAGGCTCCAGCCCTTCTCTGGCCAACTCCTGCAGCAACTCTTCACGGGTAGCCTTAAGGGTGTTCACGCGAAGGTCAACCGGCGCCTCCCGGTTCATTGCCTCCATCGCCTCAGGCAATGTTTCATCCAACAGCTTCTGTAGGGAGGGCTCCATCCATTCAGGATAATGAAATTTCACCGCCCGGGGCATCTCATCATGAAACAGGGACTGGGCGGTATGACTTGTAACCCAGCCCAGTTCAGCCTCACTCAATCTTGCAGGACAATACTGCCCGCCATTGTACAGTTCCTGCAATTCCTCAAACCCCATTCCATCGACCAGTACGTGGGCAGCCATCACGCGCACGCGCGGATTGGGCTCCACTCCGCCGCGGGTCAACTGCCAGTCTAAGGCCGCTTCATGGCGCAACACTATATAGACAACCCTGTAAATTTCACCCCGATCCTTGGATCCTATGAAGCGCCGGTGCCTGAAGAACTGGTTCAGCACCCCATCAGCCGAGGCGCGGCTCCCTTGGCCCCAGAGCGACTCCAGCTCCTCCAACACCTCAATTGCTGAGGCGACACGTGCACCCGATTTCATGTGGCAGCCATTTGACCTGTCCTGCAGCTGGGAAAGAAGATAAAAATGAAGCACGCCAAAGGCTTTCACTTTTTTATCTCGTTCTTTAGGGTATCTATAACCCTCTCATGAAACGCCGTAATTTCATTTTCAGCACAGCTGCCGCGCTGGCCGCCACGCCCCTCTATGCCAGAGCCAATCGCCCACGAATCCGCATTGGCCAAATCGGACTGGCACATCCCCATTCGCTGGGGAAATTAAACGCGATCCGTTCTTTGCCCGACACTTATGATCTCGTTGGCGTGGTGGAACCTGATTTGTCGCTTCGCAAGCGAGCCAAGGGGCTAAATTTCATCTCTCTGAATCAGCTTATGAACACAAAAGGCCTTGAAGCTGTGGCGATAGAAACCCGGGTAAAAGACCTGGTTACAACCGCACTTCCAGTAGTGGAAGCAGGTAAGCACATCCATCTGGATAAACCAGCCGGACCGGCACTGGCACCCTTTCAAAAACTGCTCGACCTGGCAGAACGGCAAAGGCTGACCGTTCAAATGGGCTATATGCTGCGCTATAACCCCGCCTTTACCTTCATGTTCAAAGCGGTGCGGGAAGGTTGGTTTGGGGAGATCATGGAGATTGACGCAATGATGGGCAAAAAAGCCGGGGACGGGATGCGCAAAGAGTTGGCTGAATTTAGAGGGGGCGGATTCTTTGAACTGGCCTGCCATATTTTGGATGCTGCAATCCATATTCTGGGCAAACCTCAAGCCGTCCATGGATTCAATCTACGTACCCGAAAAAAATCCGGAGACACTTTTGCTGACAATCAGTTGGCAGTTCTAAAATTTGCGAAGGCGACTGCCTGCCTGCGCTGCAATCACAATGATCCCTTCGGATTTCCCCGTCGGCGGTTCAACATCGCCGGCTCCCGGGGGGGAATGGAGATTCAGCAACTTGAGTCAGGCCGGTTTGTGCTGAATCTTGATCAAGCTCGCGGTGAGTTCAAGAAGGGCTCCCAAACCGTACAACTGAAGGGAGGACGCAGCTATAGCGCTGAATTCACTGACCTAGCCAGGGCCATTCGGGGAGAAAAGCAACTCGCTTGGAGCTATCAACACGATCTTGCCGTACACGAAACCCTGCTGAAGATCTGCGGCATGGGATAAGATGGAGCGGGTGATGGGAATCGAACCCACGTCTCGTTTCCGCCCTGGTGACCCCCTTGTTTTCTGGGGAAAAACACCTAACAACACACCATTGACGCCAGTGACGTTAGCACTTTTGTTAGCACTATGGCGAGTATCCACAGGCGTTCCAGTTCACCATATTTTCAGGCAGCATTCCGCGATGGGCAGGGACGACAAATCCAGCGCAGCACCAAGGAGAAAGACCGTTCCAAGGCGTTGACGATCGCACTGGAATTGGAACGGGTAGCAAAGAATCCTGATGAACTAGTCGAAGCGCAAGCCCGTAAAGTTGTCTCGGACCTGATGGAACGTGTTGGTAATGAACCAATCCGTACCCCCTCGACTGAGGCTTTTCTCCGGGAGTGGATACGCGGCAAGGAACTCAACCGCTCTGAGGGGACAGCAACCCGCTACCGCAGCGTGGTGGAGCGTTTCTTGAAAGGGTTGGGCAG